>JADZCR010000004.1 GCA_020851465.1 Phycisphaeraceae bacterium
GAGTTTATCTCTGAACTGCGCTCGCGCTCTCTTGTTGAACATTAAGATCCGGATCGAAGCAGGTGCCATGCCGAGCGCGTCGACGAGGTACTTGACTCGCTGCACCATCGTCGTTGTCTTGCCAGATCCCGCGACAGCCAGTACCCGGGCATGCCGACCAAGCGGGTGCTTTACAACGCGCTCCTGTTCCGGGGTCAATGTTTCCGAACTCAAAGCTCATCCTCCAGGTTCGGCATGGCTTTCGCCGCGGTGTTGGACTGGGCAGGCAGCTGAAACCGTATCTTCAGACCATGAGAGTAGTCGGGATTGTCACCGCCCAGATGAGCGATGACGATCGCATTGACGGGTGCGCCGAGTTGGTCAAACCGCGAAGCGAGTTGTGCAGCAAGGTCTTTCGCCAGAAACCCAACCTGAACCCCATTGAGGGTTTCGACCCGAATCGCGTTACGATCGTAGCGGTTCGCTGGATCGCGTCGCAACAGCAGCCGGTCGTTTGCCTGGATACTCCTGACAACCTGCTGGCGCCCCTCGAACGTGACGCCAACCACGTGAACATCATATGTGTCCACGCCTGTCGATTGCTGCTTAGCCAGCCTCTGATGTCTCTGAAAGAACGACTCGCCACCGTCCATGATCCGTTACAGCTTCCGCAGACCGTGTTGATAGAGTATCGACATACTAGCACATTTGTCGGGTCGCTTCCCGCTGCCTCGCTTACCCGTAACTGCTGCAAGGCAACGTTATGATCTGTGCCTAGTCCTCGAACCCGTAGTGCTTGAACTTCAGCGTGCGGCTATTTTCACTCACTGTGCGAATCGTCCCGTCGTCGAGGCCGGTCGGGCGATCGGCGCTGATCTCGACCGTGATCCGCACATTCGTCCCGGTCAGGCTAATCAGCCGCTGAATGACCTCGTCGACGATCGTCGCCATATCCTTATTGCCACGCCGCGGATCAAGCGTCACCGTGCCGTGATAGCGCGTGGTCAGCTGGGCCTCGGTCTCGACCAGAGCCGCCGGTGTCTCTCCACCGCCGAATAGCGGAGTTGGTCGCTCGGTGGGTTCTGGCGCGCGTTCGTTCGCTTCGCGTTCCAATTGATCACGCGCCGCGTCCGGTCGGACGATCACCGACCTGTCGTCGAAGTACACGCGGGCCGGGTTATCGAATGCCAAACCCTTATGATTGCCCTGCGCATCAACCATGGTCGCGTAGCCGAACGGCGCATCCCAGCGCACGACGCCGTCGGCGATGGTGTCGATCAGCACGTTCTCGTCGTATAGACGCGGCAGGTAGCAGTAGGACTTCAAGTACTCCCACAGCTTCTTGATCGAAAGGTGCGGATTGCTGACTAGGTTGATAGCGTGTTCCTTGGGGACTTGAGTATAAGGATGAGTGATACCCACAGGAGTCAGGGGCCAAGCATACATAGTGAGACGAGTGCACCCGTGTCCTGCTACCGTGTGGGCGTGACGCCGGACATGACGAATGCCATTTCGATCATCTTCGAGTCGTTGCCGGCAAACAGCATGCGCGCTTCATCGCGCCAGTTGTGGTATCCAAACTCGCGGAAGATACCCGCATACCTGGTCGGCAGCACGGAGGACATCCGGAACAATTCCTGGACGAACGGGTTTGAAATCTCGCTCTCGGAGGTGAGCCCCGTCCAACTCGTCGGATCGGTCACCGTCTGGCCGAGTGGATTTGGCCCGATGTAGATGTTCTCCACCAGCACGTTGCCGTCCGGCGTCGACATGTTCATGATGCCCTGCGCCACCGGGCCCGGATCGCCGCCGTTGTATTCCCCGTCGGTCAGGTGACAGACCATCGGTGCCGGGCTGTTGGGCGGCAGATTGGGGATCTCCGCCAACAGAATGCGTTCCGCTTCCAGGAAGGCCGACTCGGTGTTCGTCATGTTCTGCGGCGAGAGATTCGGGACGCCCTGCTGCGCGAACTCGTCCACGGTCTTGATTCCGCCGAGCACATCCCACACCTGACCGGAATAGGCGAGCAGCGCGATGCGATATCGCGGCTGGATCGACGTGCCGCGCGTTGACCGTGCAACCATCGATATCGCGACGTCTTCGAGGCACTTCGACACGAGTTCGATCCTACTGATTCGGTTGCCTTCGGGCATTACGATATCCGGTGTGCCCATGGAACCGCTTACGTCGAGCAGATAAATGATGAGGGCCGGAGTCTTGCTGGTCGCTGCGGCGGTGTACGACCCGGGTCTCGGCGTAGGCGCGGTGGTCGTCGGTGCGCCGCCGAGGTTACCGGTGTTCGACCGCTTCACCGACTGCTTCTGCTCGGCCTCAAAGCGCAGGCGCAACAGGTCAGTGGCGATGTCATGGCAGATAGCCGCTTCCTTCGAAGCGCCGACCGCTTCGAGCAGCCGCGTGGCGATGGAGGCCGCTTCATACGCCTGATCGTTCGTGAACGGCTTCTGGTGCGCCCAATTGTTGCGCGCGTCTGAGAGGATACCGACGTAGCCGCGCTCTGACTTGCCGAGCGTTGCCTTGAACACCTGCTCCCAGCGCCGGCTCATGGCATTGAGACAAGCCTGCACGTCCATCTCGCTGACCGCGTCCTCGGCGGTGCGTGCCGCCAGCCCGCCGTGGGTGCCGGAGGTCAGCGCGTCGCTGATCTCGGCGAGCATCGTGCTCTTAAAGACCCGCTCGTATTCGGTGACGATGTACGGCGCCAGCCCGGCCTTCAGGGCATCCAGCAGTTCACTGACACGATCACGATTTGATTTGGCCATGACTGA
>JADZCR010000006.1:600000-823116 GCA_020851465.1 Phycisphaeraceae bacterium
TGGAGACTGCCACAGTAGCCTTTGGATGTCGTACAAAGGGCATAACCCACTTATCTTTGTAAAAAGCAATTCGACGATCTTGAGGCGGAACGATATTGCGATGCCACGGCTTAAACAGGCGAAGCAATGCCGGATAAACCGTAAACATTGCCGTCAGGCACAGAACAATTCCTACCCCGGAGATTAAGCCCATCTCCGCAACACCGGTGAAATTAGTAAATACTGTTGTGATGAAAGATGAAGCCGTGACTAGTGCCCCACTGATAATTCCAGGGCCCATAGCCTGAAAACTTTCGCGTAATGCACCCACGAATCCATCGATTGTGTCGGGATAGTTGTGACGGACGATCTCAAAGCGTGCGACGACATGGACTCCGTAGGCATCACTGATACCTAGAAGCATGGCAGCGAAGATCACGCTGAGCACCTGAAGGTGACCGATAGCCAGTGCGGCAAATCCGAAAGACCATGTGACACCGACAAGCAAGGCCGACATCGCCAGCACCGGCGTCTTGATGCTGTGATACGCAAGAATTAGAAGCAACGTAATGAGTACAAGCGATACCGTCGATGCGATGGCCGCATCTTGTGTCGCAGCATCTGTTTCGTCAGCTTCGACAACTTCGATACCCGTGAGTCCGACTTCTACACCGGAAACCTGAGGCTTGATCTGAGCAAGGATCTCGCGGATGCCTCCGATGGCTGGCGCGAGTGCATTCAGTTCGCCTTCTGCTCGACGGGGAGTAACACGTATGAAATAAAGGCGCCCATTAGTGCTGGTAAGGTAGGTCCATTCATTAGTTCCTGCGTCTCCTGATGTCAGATCTGTCAGCCTTGGTACTGCACCGGGAGGGGCGCTGAGAACCGCGGCATATGCGTTGATGATTATGCGGAGTTGTGCGATCAATTTCGCCTGTTCCGCAGGAGATTCATTCCTTGACTTGGGTGACCCCATTTGTGCTTCGACGGCAGCTAACATGCTTTGCGGCGAATTACTATCAATAACTGGCGCGGCTCCCGCGACCTGAGCCATATATTTACGGAAGTCCTCCATCGGCAGTGCGCGGACCATCCGCGGGCTGGCACGATGAGTCTGGAACCTCCACACCGCTGAATGTTGGTCCTGAAGTTGTCCGCTCTTTAGCAACGCGGTACCCAAGCTGTCTGCAAGTCGCCGAGCTTCGAGAACACGAGGACTATCGGGCTTGGGATCAGATTCGCCGGTATCTATCACTACATACAGGTCATCCTCGCCTGGGAAAGACTCCCGCCAATTGATGAAGCGTTTATTCCACTCAAGCTTTTCAGAGACAAGCTTATTGCGATCGGATTGAAAACCAAGATGAAAAGTGGACAGCCAGAGGCTGAACACCGTGATCAAGGCCGCTAGTCCAAGCGTCCACCATGGGTGACGAGCGATAAGCTCAGCCCACCATCCCAATGCTCGATGGCGAAAATTGTCATGCATTGGGAGGAATCGTAAGAGCGAGGGCACACGCAATCAACGCATCACACCGCCAAGTGCAACAACGTCTCCGGGGATCAACCTACGTCCACAAGCCCGATAGCGTTACCGTGTTCCTTCATTAGAACCTTGCGTAGTTTTTCCCACACCGGCTCATGGAGAGTCGGGGCAGCCTCCACAATTTTCGCCGCGTCATGTCGAGCCAGGTTCATTAGATCCATGTCGTCGGGAAGTTTTGCGACTCGTAGATCCATTGAGCCATGCTGTTCGGTACCAAATAACTTGCCCATGCCACGGATCATAAAATCCTGCTCTGCTATCTTGAAGCCGTCGGTGGTTTCTGAGATGGCCTTCATCCGCAGGACGGCATCGTCAGTCTTTGCGTCTGCGATGAAAACACACAGTGCCTTACGACCACCGCTACCTCGCCCCACACGGCCACGCAGTTGATGAAGCTGCGCCAATCCGAATCGCTCAGCGTGCTCGATAACCATCAGATTCGCATTCGGTACATCCACCCCAACTTCGATTACCGTCGTTGCTACTAATACATCGATCTTGCCTGCACGGAATCGATCCATAATCGACTCGCGAACATCATGCTTCATCCGCCCATGAACCGCAGCTACACGATACTGGCTGAAATACTTGTCCTGTATATTTTTTGCGTGTGTGGCAACACTCTTAAGTTGAACAGCGGATTCCTTACCCGATGCGTCGATCGTAGGCACAACTACGTAAGCCTGTTCTCCTTTGAGCAATCGCTCACTGATGTAGCGATAGACCGTGTCCGCCTTATCTTGTGCAACAACCCGTGAGGTAATCGATTGGCGGCCGGGGAGTAATCCATGAATCGTCGAGATATCGAGATCACCAAATATCGTCAGGCTGAGAGTGCGCGGTATTGGTGTCGCAGTCATCACCAGATAATGCGGGGAAGGATTTTTTGCTGCCAACTGCGGTTTCACGGCATTTGGAGAAGCCGCCGATAAAAACGGATAGTCTCCTTTCGCGTTATCCGCGGCTCTACTTCGAAACGTTGCGCGTTGCATCACACCGAAGCGGTGCTGTTCATCCACCACCACCACAGCGAGATCGTTAAACCTGATTGTCTCCGTAAGCAGTGCCTGTGTTCCGATCACAATTTCCGTCATGCCCGCTTCAATATCTGCCTCGATCTTATTTCGTGCTGCCCCTGCTAATCGACTGCTGGTTAGCAGCGAAATTTGCACATTTGACCCTTTGAGCATTTGCGAAATTGAGCGAAAGTGTTGCTCCGCGAGCAATTCTGTAGGAGCCATTAATGCCCCCTGTTTCCGATTGGCAACGGCCAGTAGCAGTGCGTATAACGCAACCGCCGTTTTGCCCGCGCCAACATCTCCCTGGAGCAGGCGATTCATTGGTTTACTTTGTTTTAAGTCGGCAGCGATCTCGTTGATCGCCTTTTCCTGAGATGAGGTAAGCGGAAATGGGAATCGTTTACGAATATGCTCATCGATAGCTAGCGACCATCTCAGCGGCGGCGCAATCATCGCCGTACGATAATGATGCCGTCGCAGGGCAATACCCACTTGCAGGATAAGTAGTTCGTTATATGCCAGTCTCCGCCGCGCTGCGCCGAATTCCTCTTCATTCTTTGGTTGATGGGCCATGCGGAACGCCTCCGCTAACTCCGGCATTGCGTGCTTCGCTACGAAGTCCGCAGGCAAAGGATCCACAATCTGAGTCAAAATATCTGAGAGCAGCGAAGTAATTAGCGCCTCAATTTTCGAGCTAGGAAGGTCTTCAGTAGCGGGATACACCGGACGAAGTCGCTCTACTTTCGCGGGTGTAGCATTGGTTTCATCGAGAGGCTCCCACTTAGGGTTAGCCATTTGAGGATAGCCGTTGAAGACCTTCACTTTCCCCTGCACACGGATAAGCATTCCAGGGTGGAGCTTTTCACGAAGGTAGTTGGCATTAAACCAGACAAGATCCAACCGGGACTGATGATCCTGAAGAGTCGCCTGAAATCGCCCGCTTTTTCGACCTGGAATCAGACGAGTATTGACAATGGTGCCACGTGTCGATCCGATACCATCCATTGGCAAGTCAGAGATCGTGCCCTCGCTAGACTCAAACTCATATCTGCTAGGTAGATGACGAAGGAGATCGAGTACAGAATGAATACCCAGTCTCTTGAGTATTTCTGCGCGTCGTGTACCCACTCCCCGAAGTTGCCTCACCGGTGTGGAGAGTCGTAAAGGTTCAACAGCAGCCGAGGTGGTACTTTCCATAGGATGATCGCATCGGGAAAGGCTTGATCACCAAGTCGCCGTAGTTGGAATCATTCCGATCAGTCCCGTTAACGATAGGCTGAATTTTCTACTTCGCTACACGCTGCTCACCGAAACTCAAACTCTTTAGGCAGTGGTGCCTCTCCGAATATATCTCCAACAGCCAATGAGAATGCGTGCAGCATTAGGCGGCTATGCGGTGCAGCAGTACCACCATAAACCAAATCTCCGATTACAGGGTGCCCCATTGATGCAAACATAACTCGGATTTGATGAAGAAATCCAGTTCCAAGACTGATTTCAACATGCGTGGTGTCTTCTGATGAATTCAGTGCTTTCCACTGAAGATCGCACTCACGGGAACCCGGCGGCTGATCGATTGTTCCATCAGTGGATACGCGCACCCTTGCAGGTTTATGTTGAGCAACGTAAAGCCACACCTTTTCTGTACCCCCACCAACCATTTTGCCTCCAACGACCGCGCGATAGATCTTGCGTGTGGTGTGGGTTTCAAACGCCCGTCGTAGTTCTCTCCATCGCTCATGGCGAAGAGCAAACAGCACCACGCCGGATGTTTCGATGTCGAGCCGATGAACAACACCACTTCGCAGACCAGCCTCACCAACACCTTGAATTTGCGGATACCGTGCTACCACCGCGTTGAGTAACGTGCCGACTTCACCCTCCTTGAGTGGATGAACTGGCACCTCAACAGGCTTATTGACAATGAGCCAGTCTTTGCCCTGAGCAACAATAGCCAAGGGTGTATTTGGTTCTGGGATTACTGAGATATCCGATGGCGGAGTAAAGGATTCGATCTCCACACTCGAACCTACTGAAAGTCTATCTCCCTTATTTTTTTCGTTTACACACCGACCATCAATGATGACCACCCGCCTTTGGAGAAGATGCCTTGCCTGAATGCGCGACAAACCAAGCTTTTCGCCAATGAACAGATCGAGTCGGATACCCCCCTGCTCAGTGGTTACCGAGAAAACATAGTTTTGCGATGATGCGGCCACTGTGGGAGTTTAACGATGAACACGTATCAAACGTGGAGATTGGCAAAGGACCTCGTTCAAAACCTTCGTGAGCGGCTGGCGGCAGCAGACAGAACGCCTGAGTAACTTATCCACTACTCGACCCATCGTGTAGCAGACGGGGAGATGTTTTTACACGAGTAATGCTCACATATGCATTCGATGATAAAATGCATTACAATACGGGGCTTCATTCCTTCTGACCGTTAACACGCTATTACATTGAGAGCTTATGCCTGCTGACACGCTTCGAAATGTTGCGATCATTGCTCACGTTGACCATGGGAAAACGACGCTTGTCGATCGCCTGCTTTATCAATCGGGTATGTTTCGCGAAGGCGAACTCGACAAACTCGCCGGTGGGCAGCATGGCCTGGTCATGGATTCCAATCCGCTGGAACGAGAACGGGGTATCACCATCCTCGCCAAAAATTGTGAGGTTTACTACACCGACGCAAAAGGTACGAAATTCAAAATTAACATCATCGACACCCCTGGCCACGCGGACTTCGGCGGTGAGGTCGAACGAGTGCTCAAGATGGCAGACGGGGTCTTGCTGCTCGTCGATGCTTTTGAAGGACCAATGCCGCAAACGCGATTCGTACTTCACAAGGCTCTTGAGAATGGCCTGAGGCCGATTGTCGTCGTCAACAAGGTTGACCGCCCTGATGCTCGACCTGAACATGTCGTCAACGAAGTATTCGACCTTCTGGTTGAACTGGAAGCTGACGATAAAGCACTCGACTTCCCGATTATTTATTGTTCAGGACGGGAAGGCTGGGCGACAACTGATCTCTCAATCAAAACGACAAATCTTAAAGATATTTTCGAAGCCATCATTACGCACGTTCCCGCCCCGAAAATGGACAATGCTGCTCCACTCCAGATGCTGGCGGTCACATTGGATTATTCCGATTACGTTGGGCGAATTGCAATCGGTCGTGTAATGGCTGGTACGCTTCACAAAGGTGATAACGTCACGGTTATCAGCCGTAACGGTGGACAGACACGACAACGAGCCCAACAGCTCTACCAATTTGAAGGACTCGGACGACGCGAAGTAGATGTTGTCGAGGCAGGCGATATCTGCGCAGTGGTCGGGTTGGATCCTATTGACATCGGCGACACAATTGCCGATGCGGACAATCCGATTGCACTACCATCGATCGAAATCGACGCTCCAACGCTCACGATGAGTTTTCGTGTAAACGATGGGCCGTTTGCCGGCCAGGAAGGTGACTTTGTCACAACGCGACAGATCAAGGAGCGGCTTGAAAAGGAATTGCAAAGCAACGTCGCTATGCGTGTGGATTTTTCCGCAGTAGAAGAATTCAAAGTTTCAGGCCGCGGTTTGATGCACCTGGGTATTCTGCTGGAAAACATGCGTCGCGAGGGTTATGAGCTGACGGCAGGCAAACCTCAGGTGATTTTCCGAGATCATCATGGCACAAAACAGGAGCCGATCGAACTTCTAGTGATAGATTGTCCCGCTGACTGCCAGAACTCCGTGATGGCATTGGTCGGCGAGCGACGCGCTGAACTGGTCAAAATGGACGCCAAAAGTGGAGCAGCCGGTTTTGTACACATGGAATTCACCATTCCCGCTCGTGGGTTGATCGGATTGCGTAGCCGTATGCTCACTGCGACACAAGGCCGTGCCGTGATGCACCACGTCTTTGAGGATTATGAAAATATGCGAGGTTCCGTTCCTCAGCGCCAAGCGGGAGTAATGGTCGCCACCGAAACCGGGCGTGTTACAGCTTACGCACTAGATGGACTATACGACCGTGGTTTCTTTTTCGTTAAGCCTGGCGAGCAGGTCTATGAGGGACAAATTGTCGGGGAGCATTGCAAAGACAATGACATCACCGTGAACGTCGTAAAGATGAAGCCGATGTCAAATATGCGCACTACAAGCAAAGATGAAGCTGCGAAGATCCGCCCGGCTCGTGAGATTTCTTTGGAATCCGCCCTGGAGTACATCCAGGAGGACGAAATCGTGGAAATTACGCCAAAAGCTGTCCGGATGCGCAAGCGAAAGCTGAAAGAAGCTGACCGTAAGCGTGAGATTCGAGCAGCAACCGCGGCGACGGCGGGCTAAGACGACTTAAATGTAATGCCGTCATCGATTGCTAGGCGTCTTATCTTTTGCTCAATATAAACGCCTGACTGTGTCGGGTAAAAGCTGTGATCTTTAATATGAGGCTTCCGATGCGCCACCTCTCTTGCTTATTGGCAATGGTTATTGCTGTTACTCTTTCGTATTCCGTTCGAGCTGACCTCACATTACCCGCCTATTACTCCGACCACATGGTGCTTCAGCGTGAGATAACGCTGACCATTTGGGGTAAAGCTAACGCGGGCGAGGAGGTTATTGTTTCAATCAACGGGCAAACTATAAAAGGCACCACGAAACCTGATGGGGAGTTCATCGTTGAACTGTCACCACTCAAAGCTGGTGGCCCGTACACGCTCACGATCGAGACAGGTGACAGTAAGAAAACTTTCAACGATGTGCTTGTTGGAGATGTGTGGGTTTGTTCCGGCCAGTCGAATATGTGGTGGCCACTCCATGAAACGCAAGACGGCCCGACAGAGCTTCAAAAAGCAGAGCACCCGCAAATACGGCTTATCACGATCGCCTCAACGATTGTGCCTCAAAATCCGTTGACTATGAAAACAAAATGGGTTGTCTGCAACGGCGACACAGCCAGGAACTTTTCCGCGGTCGGTTACTACTTTGCACGTGAACTCCAAAAAACGATCCATATCCCTATCGGCCTTGTGAATGCGTCATACGGAGGAACACCGGCTGAAGCATGGACAAGTAAATGGGCTTTTGACAGGTACTCAGATGAACTAAAACCGATCCTTGATGCATGGGATGCTTCAGATGCGAAATACGATGCATGGATCAAGCAAGCTGAGGAATTAAAGCAAACAGGCCAGGCAATACCCACACAGCCAGCTCCGCCATCTGATCCTCGCACTTCAGCCAATCGACCAATGGTGTTATTCAATTCCATGATCGCTCCGATTACAAGAATGCCGATCAAAGGTGTTATCTGGTATCAGGGTGAGTCCAATACTGGCCAAGCATGGCGATACCGCTTCCTTTTTCCAGCACTGATTAAGGATTGGCGGAACGCCTGGAGCCAGGGAGACACCCCATTTCTCTGGGTACAACTGGCAGCATTTGGCGAGCCGACTGAAGACCCCGGCGTACCGAGCGCATGGGCGGAACTGCGCGAAGCGCAGAGTATGACGCTGAGACTGCCTAATACAGGCATGGCGACCGCGATCGACATAGGTGATGCGAAAGATATTCATCCTCGCAACAAGCTCGAAGTTGGTCGCCGACTTTCTCTGGTAGCACGTAAGCGGATATACGGAGAGGAAGATTTAGTCGCGTCAGGGCCTGCATGGGATCTCGGAGCCTATACGGTCGAAGATGGTGCTATCCGACTGAAATTTACCAACGTTAAAGATGGTCTTGTAACGCGCGATGGCGGACCTGTAACAGGGTTCGCAATCGCTGGGAAGGACAAAAATTGGTACTGGGCGGACGCTGTCATCGACAGCGTCAATACGGTGAAAATATCTAGTTCACAGGTTCCCAAGCCCTTTGTCGTACGGTATTCCTGGGGGCAGAATCCGAAAGGCAATCTAATGAATAAAGCCGGATTACCCGCCTTGCCGTTCCGTACAGATGAATGGGACGGTATCACAAAACCCAAAGACAAGTAGCTAGTAAGCTAGCCGGCAGAGATGTATTTCTGGATCGACAAAGTTCAGTACGTATCTCATCATTACGCAACGTCTGTAATTTCATCACGAATAATCCTCATTTAATTGACGCTTCCACGGAGCGGTTCTATCCTACGGAGAGATTGAGTACCCTCTATGGATTAGCGAGGTAAGACTTCAGGGCAGAATTGCAGAGATACCACCAAGCCCCGACTGGAGTGCGGATATGGAAATCACCGTCAGTGGTCGACACATTGAAATTACGCCAGCCATCAGGCAGTATGCCACCGAAAAAGTTGGCAAGCTTCCACGATATTTTGATCGAGTTCAGCAGATCTCAATTGTCGCTGACAAGCAGGATAACCATACGTTTAATGTCGAGATCATTGTCGACGCCGAAGGGCACGATCGCTTTGTCGGCAGGAGCACCGGCCCTGATCTCTACGCAGGAATCGACGCTTGCGTGGATAAACTCGAACGGCAATTGACCGATCACAAAGAGAAGACTCGCCGTCGGATGGGAAAAACTTCGATGTCAGGTTGATTTAGCGGATTGATTATTTCTTACGTTGTGTCCTCAGATAACGCATGAATGCTAGTAGGAATGTTCCATGAAGCTGATGGATTTTGTTGTGGAAGAAGCCATCGTCGCCGACCTGAAAGGGTCTCAGCGAGATGACGTCATCAAAGAACTCGTTGATGTCCTGGTCGCATCGGGGGCTGCACCCAAGGCTGTACGCGAAGAGTTAATCAAGTTGATCCTCGACCGTGAAAAGCACGGATCAACGGGTTTCGGTAAAGGCGTGGCTGTCCCGCACGTAAAGCATGACAAGATCAAACATATGGCCGCAGCTATCGGAGTCAGCAGTCAAGGGGTCGATTTCAACGCACTTGATAAAGCACCGGTCTTCAGCATCGTACTATTGCTGTCACCCAAAGATAAAGCTGCTGACCATCTTCACGCCATGGAAAGTATCTTTTCAAATCTTCAAAAAGATACGTTTCGGAGGTTCCTAAGGCAGGCTTCCACCGTGCAGGAAGTAAAGGAACTCCTTCAAGAAGCCGATGCACAACAGTTGCATTAATAACAGGGTTTCTTTTCCTTCTATTTGACATGAAAGAAGCTGAGTGTGGGGTACTACGAGGGAACTGCGATGCCGTTCAGGAGTACCCTGCTTCCGACTCTCGCGACGAAAAACGAGAGATGGGTGCCGAGGCATTGATGGACTCGACGGAACAAACGATGCAAGCGCAGGTAATCATCCAGAACAAACTCGGCCTCCATGCGCGGCCGGCGATGTCCTTCGTCGACATCGCTAACAGCTTTAATAGTCAAATCACGGTCAAAAAGGGGGAACAGGCTGTCGACGGCAAAAGCATCATGCAAATGATGCTGCTCGCTGCGACTCAAGGTACGCAACTTCTGATTCAGGCGACGGGGCCGGACGCGGCAGCAGCGATCAACGCGCTCTGCGAACTAATTAATCGCAAATTTGACGAAGAATAAATTTGCCTGATTCTTGCCACACTGATTCATGAATGACCGGACCAGTTGCTTGGGGGCACAACATTCGTGCTCAACCGGCTTGTCTTTTATCCGAATGATCTGTTGGAGCAGGGACACCAGAGTCCATTAACACACCTGTCCCTTCAGTTGCCGATTTTCTTCCCGTGATGCTGTGGTATAGAGCCATCGTCGGTGCGGATAATGCGTAAAGCACGAACACCGCTGCCAGTGACTCTCTATATCGGATCGTCATGATTAGCAGCACAATTACGTATTTGCCAATTCGAGTGATCGTCGCGCGTCCGCGGAGATAACGATTAACAAGGTGTACGTAGCGCCATCGGCTAACCATTGCAAATGCAACAAGAAGCATAATCAATACCATCGCGATCGACGTGATATTGAGATAAGTCGGCGTGTCGAATGGCACTCCCTCCACCGGAGGATGAGTTTTGAAATATTTCGCCAGATGGAGTTGATGCAGCAACACGAGACTGGCAACAGTACCCGCAGCGCCGGGTGATGGAAGCCCCTTGAAACTACCGTGGTCCGCCTCAGTTGGCTTATGGAGGTCTGCGTTAAATCGTGCGAGTCGCAGTGCAGCACATGAAACATAAATGCACGCAACAACCAATGCGAAGCGATCGAAGATCATATCTTTCGATGTATCGCCGACGAATGGAGCGTTTACAGCAACGAGTTGTACTGCCATAAACGCAGGTGCTGCACCAAATGTGAGCATATCAGCCATCGAGTCGAGCTGAGCACCGAGGTTACTGGTGCTCCGCGTCATGCGAGCAACGCTTCCGTCGAGACCGTCCATCACCATACCAACAAAGACCATGGCTGCGGCATAGGTGAGCCACCGCCCCTCCCCGCCGGAGGACATCCGACTAGCAAAAAAAATAGAAAGAAACCCTGCGATTACGTTTGCAAGTGTGAAGAGCGTTGGCAGGACAGATACCGTTCGTCTCGCAGTACGGCGACGCATCGCACGCACGTTATCCGGTCCACGTTTTTCGGACCCGTTCTCTGATTTCTCCAGACGGTGTGCCATTACTCAAATGATAACCCTTATTTTGCCATCATTTCTCCCACAGCGTAACCTAGTACAAATGGAGACCGCTGCAGGCAGTAGCGACGAAATGTCACCCACAACTCACAAACTCCAGGTTAAAGCATCTGTATCCACTGATGCGAGAATTATCGCGGTTCTTGTGCTGGTAATCTCACTCGCTCTACTGATTACCGGTGCATATTTAAATCCAGAGGTCGCTGGTGTCGGTACGCATGAGCAACTTGGTCTGTCTTCGTGTGGATTTCTTGATTCCTTCGGTACACCATGCGCTACCTGCGGTATGACGACAGCGGTATCTGAAGCGGCGCATGGTCACATCCTACGGGCCTTCTACGTCCAGCCCGCAGGTGCTCTGTTGGCCGTGCTGGCCATGATGGCGGTGATCGTCGCATCAACTTCGCTGATTATGGGATTTTCGCTTGCCCCATTGGGTGCAGTAATCTGTCGCGTTCGTATCGTACTCCTAACCGCGGTGTTCGTGCTTATTGCTTGGGTCTACAAAATTATCATCGTCCGTGGAGGCTTCTAAATGCTCTTCCAACATTACATTGCCTCGTACCTCCAGGCCATTTATCTCACACTAACGATTGTTGCGCTTAGTATCAGCCTCGGTGGATGCAATATTCTCGGTTGGGTTTCTAATGTGGCAGGTGGCGAGCAGACCCAGAAGCTCAATGTCAAAGCTGAGTACCGTGGTCTTGACTCCAAACGAGTCGCAGTTGTTACCGCGGCAGATGAGTACCGACTCTTTGAGTATCCTGGCTGTCAACTTGACGTATCTCGAGCGGTAAGCCGTCAACTCGCAGCTGATGTTCCTGGCATTCAACTAAGCGATCCGAAGAAAATTGCTCAGTTTCAATCAGCGAATCCAGCCTGGATCACCATGACTAACCGCGAGTTGATCCAAGCCCTCGATGTCGATCGGATCGTCTATATCGAACTCAAGGATTACACGACCCACGAACCTGGAAACCAACACGTCTGGCGTGGAATTATCAGCGGACGAGTGAGCGTAGCTGAAGCAGACGCAACCGAACCCAATAATTTTTCATATGCGCAAGAGGTCAATGCAAAATTTCCTCCGGATGAACCAGTTGGCGTCCTCAGCAGTGAGGATGCAACAATTCAAGCCGGGATGCTAGGCCAATTTGCAACCCGAGTAAGCAGCCTTTTTCACGATTATCGAACGGTGACCAAGAAGTGAACTCAATCCTTAGAATCGTCACGGCCTCCCTCCTGCTCACGCTCGCCTGCGGCATCGCAGGCTGCGAAGCGTTCTCGTTTTTTACACAAACCTTCGCCACTGAAGTGGATGCGAAATACAAATTACCCAATAGGCCGACACTTGTTCTAGTTGATGACCCACAAGCCCTGCTAGGTGATCCATCGCTTGAGCGTGTTCTTGCAACTCGTGTCGGCTTCCACCTGGTCCAAGAAGGCGTTGTAACAGAGATTGTTTCTCCTGATCGTGTAGCAGAACTGGCGACAAAGCTAGGACCGGGTTATGTCAACGCTCCGCTGGACCAAATAGGCCGCGCAGCCGGTGCCAAGCAAGTTGTTAACGTCTATGTAGAACAGACTGATTTCCGCGTTGAGGAAGGGACCTATCGCCCCGGCATGCTTGTACGCGTAAAAGTAGTCGATACGTCTACAGGCACCCGACTATTTCCCGCAGCTGATGCTACAGCCAGCGGTGACCTAACTACTTCCGCAAATGGCTATCCCGTCGCCAGTCAGCTTTTTTACAAAATCGGCGTTGGAGAAGGTACCGACGATGTTGCGACCGCAGTGAGGGCTGTTGTCGAGCGTTCAGGGCGTGATGTGTCACGATTGTTTTATAAGTACACGCCACGTCAACCTGGTGAAAAATTTGACGATTGATCTTGCGGCTAAACTCCATGCGTATCCTTCATCTGATCGACGCCTCTTCACCGCAAGCCTGTCCAACAACCTTCGCATTGCTGTCTGATTCCCTTGGCCGACTTGGAAATATTGAACAGAAAGTTCTGTTGCTGGGTGGGAAGGCACTCGAATGTGCAGCCAAAGCTGGTGGCGTCAACACTGCTCACCGAATAGGTGTCCCATACGGTCGTGCAATTCTCGGCTGGGCTGCTGTACGTCGATATTTGAACGAGTTAGGCGCATTCGATTTGATTCATTGCTGGTCAATGGGAGCATTAGCCATTGCTTCGCTTCTTCGGCCGCGCGTACCACGTATTTTGACTATTACGACTCAACCATCACCTAGATCTGTGCGATGGTTGAGGCTGCTTACCCATGAAATGCCCGACCGAATACTTTTGCTGCCGATCAGCAACGCCCTGCGAACTACGGTTCTCTCCGTAGGTATTGATCCAGCAATTGTTCATGTTCTACGACCGAGCTTGGATTTGGCAAAGACACAAGCCAGCCAACGCTCCCTTTTGCGATCGAAATGGGGCGTCTCAGACGTAGATAACCCTCGTATTAAAGTCATCACGTTTCTTTCCGATCCCTGTGTCGAGGTTGATGCACAAGCTGCTCACATGACTGTCGGTCTAGCGGATGAAGCCTATGCACTACATCCCGGCGGCCGGCCTGCGGAGGCCCCCGTTTTCTGGTTCCTTGCCCATCCCATTCAGAAGCACCTCGCTCGCGCAGAGCGAGTCGCGCAGGAAGTTGGGCATGCCGACCGTATTATTCAAGAGCCAAAAGTAGCATGTCCATGGGAAGTACTACCCGGCTGTGACCTGGCAATCGCTCAAGGGCCGAGCTCTGGGGGACTATCACTACTTTGGGCGATGGTTGCCAATGTACCGATTATCGGAGAGGCAACATATGCAGTCAGCGAAATCCTCGAAGACCGTCATTCCGCCCTTCTGGCAAAACCCGACAATCCGCGAATGCTTGCTGGCAGAATCCTGCAACTTACTGCCGATCCACAGCTAGCCTGGAAACTACGTGATACAGCACGACACGAGGCGTTTAGCTTTTTCTCGCGGCAACGTTACTGCCAGACGTTGCAAAGTGTGTATGAGCAAGTCTTTTCGGGTACTGCCGTTGAAATCTCTGACCTTCCGGTCACAGGAGGGTTGCGCTTCGCAGGGCGCGCATAGAAAGATTGAAAATATCTATTTACTCAAAACGGTAAGCTCGTGGCACGCATCAGTACAAACGCCGCACCTTCCCCCAGAATGATGAGCACGGTCGCAACGTAAAGAATGCCTGTTGCTGACTGATTAGCTCGACGCTTCACGCAGTCGTAAGTCATATATACAAAAACAGAAGGCGTGGCGATGCCGACCAGGTATCGAGCCCAGAGTAGGACTGTATTCATCAGGCGATCACCATTTGACAGATCCTCTGTCAAAACGAATGGGCGGAGCGCGAAGGTAAGACTGAATATTCCACGAAGCAATAGGAATATTCCTAGTAGTACGACCAATCGCATGAATGGCTTCTGCGTCATTTCGCTACCGGCGGTCAGGTAAGCGTGTCCCAGTAACATCGCCATGAGAAATCCACCAAGAAGCGCGGAAGAAAATGTTAAGGCCACTGCAAGCTGCAATGTTTCAACGACTACAGGAAGACTTGCTGACGATATGTTGTAAAGTTCAACTATAAAAACCAATGTCGCCAATACTGCAAGGATGCCGATAAGGCGCTGGATGTGACGATATCCCAACTGGATAGCCATGAGCTGGAGAAAAAAAGGCACCAGCAGTGTGATCTGCAATCGCCACGCTGTGGTACCGGTGCCGAATTGAGTTTTCCAGGAAATCGCAGAGGCGATAGCAACGAAACATATGGCGATGATCGCCCCCAATCGCAGCCAGCGCAGGGTGACTTGCTTCGGATCCGAAGCAGATAACGCTATACCAATACCCGCCGCGAACATCAATAAAACTATTGCAATCATTTCGTGGCATTGTATAGATGCCAAGCGAACCCGATTTCAAGACGAATAAACTTCAATTGATGGCTCGTCTTTCCGTCCTCTTACTTTCGAGTGTTTAGATCGGGCGAGCACGCAGAGGAAGTAACACATCACCTAACCGCCACCGTAATGAATCAATAAGATTTCGGCCTATCGGTTTGTCAATCAAATTGTCGTGTTCTCCTGCGTCATTGAGCAGGTCGTAGAGACCGATTGCCTGCCGGCTTTCCGTATCAAAAATAATCTTATATCGCTCCATCTCGAGCATTAACCGCTTACCGAATTCGCTCAAACAACCTTCCAGCGTTGGCAATACGGGTTCACCTGATAGAGTTGGCAATAAAGACCGCCCTACCACCGCTTTGGGCATATCACAACCTGCAAGTGCAATGATCGTTGGCGCAATATCCGTGGTGCTGGCAAGCCCTTCACTAGCGAGCTCCTGGACTGCTGAACCCGGTGCTGGCGGCACCATAATGATCGGAACCTCTACTGCCGGTGCCAGAAATGACCGGTGTCCGATCAGACCATGCTCACCCAGAAGATGACCACGATCGGAGGAAATCAATGCCCAAGTTCGATTCGCATCAGCCCGCGATTCCAAGGCTGACATCAATCGGCCTATTCCATAATCGATCAAGCTGACACGACCAAGGTAATCCGCACGAATCCTCGCCACTTTCGCAGTCTCAAGCCGTTGAAGCATGACACGTGGATAGTCAAGTTCAGCCAGCGCATCGACACGTGTGAAGTCCGCTGGCGCAAATCCGTGCCCGACTTCCTTCGGGTTAACTACATCATCGTAAAGTGTCGGCGGCGGCAGATCGTTACCAGGTCCGCTGAAGCACACAAGCAGACACCACGGTTTATCCAGAGGCATTTGATCAATCATTTCGCGTGCTTTTAACGCGATGAAACCGTCAATATCGTCGTCAGGCTCGATAAGTAGGCGATCCGGCTCAAACGGGCCATAACGCAGGCGTTGTCTTCGCTGTTGCGCTACGGCCTCCTGAATACCCTTAGCTCGCATTGCTGATAGATAGCGGCATAAACCCGATTCAACCTGCTCAACATCAGAAACGATGACAGCATTATCCAGCCACGATGCAGCTGAGGAGACTAAACCAACGCCGCCGAGGTGATAACCTGATTCAGCAAGAATGGAAGGCCACCCTTCACAGGCTGCGGGGGCTCGCATTTGATCGACGAAGCCATGCTGCCGTGCATGGTAACCCGTCAGGAGCGTGATCAAGCCGCCTGGATCTGCAGGACAAGCACTTGAAGCGATAAGCGACACTCCGCGACTAACTAGTTTTTCCAGACTTGGGGTTCGCAGAGGCCAAACCTGGCTGTCACCCACCGAATCAGCACGCAGTCCATGGGCAAATACCACAACCAGATTTCTGCGGAATGACATGCCACGATTATCGGTCATTTGCTGCTAGCTGGTGAGACGCATCGACATCTTCCCGTACATCTGATGCGGAATGTGATCCCGTTGATGTGCCACGAATGTTTCTATCACTAGAGTTCTTTATGCCGTTAGATCGCGTAATTGATCAAAGTAGAAATCCATGACCTATCGGCACATAAAGAGGAGAATTGGTGATTGCTACAATACCTGCACTGGGTCAGCCTGAAGTCACTCTCCATATTTGTCTTGCACAATTTTGCGATGAATTCCAATACTACACCACCCTACCGTATCGAAAACCGTGGCGACCTCGTGATCGTCACGTTCTTACATGAGGTGATTGATCCCGTCTCCGTTGAAAAGGCGGGAGTAGATTTACCCAAGAGCGTAGCGTTGCCTGACACGAAAAAGCTTATTCTCGATTTCACAAAGATGTCCTACTTTCCTTCGCGCCTATTGGGCGTTCTGCTCGACATTAACCGCGCCGTCGAAAGCCATGGCGGCAAAATGCGGTTGTGTGGGATCCAACCAATGGCAATGGACGTGCTGCGGTTCATGCGGCTGGATGCTGTTCTGAAGTTTGATAAAGATGTAATGGAGTCAATAACAAAATTCTAGAAAATCGCGATGGTGTCATCTTAGGATTACAAGGTTCACACCAACCTCATACCGTAAGCAGCTACTTCAGCTTTACGATTTAATTATTTAACCACCGTTCGCGTAGATTTTGGCCTATTTTATTTGAACCTTGACCGCTCCTTCCACGTAAGAGACGATCATCCGCTTGGATGTGTCCGCGCACTGTCTTCAGGGGTGTCTTCATGATCGATGTAAAGAATCTGGTCAAGTGGTATGGACCGACCAAAGCCGTCGATCACCTTTCATTCCACATTCCTACCGGCCAAGTAGTAGGTTTTCTGGGTCGTAACGGCGCAGGCAAGACAACTACTATTCGAATCCTTACCGGTTACCTACCGCCAACGTCGGGGATCGCAACAATCAATGGCCATGACGTAACCACTCAATCCGCCAAAGCTCGTGCGGCTATTGGCTACTTACCGGAAAGCACGCCGCTATATCACGAAATGCGAGTCGAGGAATACCTTGACTATCGCGGTCAGTTACAGGCGATGGACCGCAAGCGTCGCCGTACAAGGATAGATCAGGTTGTCGCTCGTTGTGGCCTATCCGCCGTTCGTAGGCGTGTGATTGGACAACTCTCCAAAGGGAATAAGCAACGTGTAGGCTTGGCGCAGGCGATGCTTCACGATCCCCCGGTACTTATTCTGGATGAACCTACATCCGGCTTGGACCCAACACAGATTTATGAATTTCGAAAGCTCCTCGACGAATTGCGAGGGAAACATACAATCATTCTTTCCACACACAATCTTGGCGAAATCACCCGTGTAGCCGACCGAGCGGTGATTATTGATCAGGGAATTATCCGTTATGACGCGCCTATTAGCCGTCAGATGCGGCTGATGATTGAAGTTAAAGCTGCACCTGAAGCCGTGTTACGTATTAGTGAATCGATAAAGCGCATTACAAAAGTCATCGTCAGCATGCATGAAGGCTGGACCAAGGCTTTGATAGAAACCGAAAATTGCCAGGATCTCCGAGAGGACGTGGGGCAATTCGCTTTATCAAACCAGTGGACGATTCGGCAGCTTGGTTTCGAAACGACAGACATTGAACGTAAGTTCGCAGAAGTGACAGGCGGCAAAGCGGTTGCCCCGTCACAGGATTAAATCTATGCGACAAACTTTCACCATTGCTCGTCGGGAACTGACGAGCCTCTTTTTTTCTCCCGTGGCATATCTCGTACTAGGCGCGTTTGGGCTCGGGTCCACATTGATTTTTCTGATGTCGTTTTATTCAGGTGAACCAGCACAAATGCGGGCAACCTTCAGTGCTGTAATCTGGCTCATGATCTTATTGGTACCCGCCATCAGCATGCGGTTGTTCGCAGAGGAGTTTCGCAGCGGCACAATCGAGACACTGATGACATCACCAATCTCCGATACCCAGATCGTACTGGGCAAGTGGCTCGGAGCCTTAGGATTTTTCATCGCGCTACTTATTCCGTTGTCGATCCTGACCATTGTTTTGGCGTTCAACGCTCGTCCCGACTGGGGGCCGATTTTTACCGGATTCCTTGGTCTTATTTTTATTGGCGGCCTGTATCTGGCGATTGGTACATTCGCTTCCGCAACCACACAGAATCAAATTATCGCCTTCATCATCACCGGCTTGATCCTCCTCATGCTTTCCGTCGGGATGTTTTTTCTCGCTCGCTCAACATTTCTCAGCTCTTGGTGGCGCGAAATCGTCTCGTATCTCTGGATTGATAATCAGGTGGCTGACTTCAACAAGGGAGTAATCGATTCATCGAAAGTCGTTTACTTCCTAAGCGGGATCGGATTTTTTCTATTTCTGGCGGTGAAAGTTCTCGAAAGTAAACGTTGGCGATAACAAGTTCAGCTCGCCTTGATGAGAAATACAATGTCTGATAAATCTGATAACCCGAGAGCGGAGACCCAATTCCGTCGACGGCTCAAGTTTGGTCTGAATGTCGGGATTGCAGCGGTACTTGCGCTGGCACTGGTTGTGCTTCTCAATTGGATTGCTGCTCAACCGAAAAATATCATCACCATCGATCGCACCGCGACCGGGCAATATAGTCTTGCGCCACAGACCTTGAAGGTGCTTAAAAATCTAGATGATGACTACACCATAGTTACACTTTTCGAGAGTGGCAGCGAAGGAACCACCCAAGCGTCTGATCTCGTGGATGAATACGGCAGACGCTCAAAGCATATCAAGGTCGATCATCTTGATCCCATCAGCGACATCAGTCGAATCGAGGAGTTCTACGACACACTTCGCAGCCGCTATGCCCAGCGTCTCGAACCGATGCAAAAGGCGGTAAATGCAGGCCGCGCTGTACCCAGAATGCTTCAGGAACAAGCTAAAGGGCAACTGACCCTGCTTGATGAACTAAGTACGGATACCGGCGTACCCTCGGGATCGCTGGCCAAAACTATTACCGAAGTCAAGCAAGGTATTGGCCGTCTCGATCAAGTTTCAGCCGAGATGACTAAGGCACTCGATCAACTCACGTCACAACGAGGAAAGCTGCCTAATTACGCCGCTGTCCGCGATCAACTCCGAGCATCAATCGAAGTACTTGATACCGGCATGTATCAGCCGGCAATCACGATCTTCGAACGAGCATCAAAGACGCAGGGACTCCCGCCGCAGACACGAGAGCGATTACTATCCCTAGTGGAACTCATGAAAGGTTCGCGAAAAACGATTGCGGATGCACTTCCTCAGCTCGACGCAGCATCCCCGATCGACGATTACGACCGCTTAAGCCAGCAATTAGTGGGACAACCTAATGCTGTCGTAATTATTGGTCCACGTGAAGTACGGGTGGTTTACCTCACCGAAATGTTCCGTCCACCAACTGCTGAGGAGGTAAAAAATGGCGGGACACGAGAGCTTTCCTTTCTCGGGGAAGAGCGTTTAACTGGTTCGCTTATCAGTATGGGCCTTAAGACCCCACCGCTGGTCGTGTTCATTGCGGGCGCAAGACCGGCTATTGGTCCCAGCGGAGAGTTTGAAAGCGTGGCAGAAAGACTGCGCAAACTCAATATTGAGGTACAGGAATGGAATCCGTTGGGACGTCCGGGACCAATGGGGCAAATGTCTCCACCATCACCGGCCCCCAAACCGCGTAACGGCCAGATAGCCGTTTGGATAGTGCAACCTGTCGAACCTCCAAGCATGATGAATCCCATGGGTGGAGGTGCTGAGCGAATTGCTCCAATGCTCCAGGATCGACTTACCGCGGGCGACTCAATGCTCATCATGTACCGATATTCACAAGGCGCACGGATGGGCGAGTTAAACCCACTCGCTCAACTAGTTGCACCCTGGGGTGTAAAGCCACAGCAAGATCGACTAATTCTCAAAGAGATTATGTTGCCGGATCGAAGCCGCCGCCCAATGCCGTATCACATGGTCAACCAGTGGCCAGAGGACTTGTCGATCACCAAGGCACTTACAGGCATGACTGGCTTTTTTGCAAATCCGGTTCCACTGGAACTTGTCCCAGACAAAGATAAGACCAAAGGCTATGAACAATTCCCACTAGTGGAACTTAAAGGCAACGACCTCTGGGCAGAGACCGCCCCACGGCAAGATGCGACGAAACCCAAAGAGGCAGGAACCCATTTTGTTATCGGGGTTGCGGTGAAATCCAAGGATAACCGATTAGTTGTGATTGGTGACCGCGAATGGGCAACGGATTATGTCACCACCAACGCTGACACACAACTTCGCTTACCAAACTTGGCGAACCAATTGGGAGCTGCTTTTCCAGCCAATGCGGAATTATTTGTCAACAGCACTCTCTGGCTCGCTGGTTTGGATGACATCATCGCAGCCAGCGCACGGACACAGGATATCCGACGTATCCAGCCAATCAGCGAAGGTGCGGATAAAGCTCTACGGATCGGACTCATCGCAGGTATGCCGCTAGCCTCGCTGGTCCTCGGTATCAGCGTGTGGATGGTGCGAAGAAAGGGATAGTTTAATTATTTGCTTATGGCAAGACGCTCTTGGCCAAGGAGCTTAGCTATGAATTACAAAACTACAATTGCCCTGCTCTTTCTCGTTTTATGTGCGGGAACTTATTTTGCTTTCTTTGGCACCAACGATAGCACAACGACAAGTAATTCGAGTGCTTCCGGCCTAGCTACAGAAGAAACACCACTTTTTAAGACTTCGGAACTTTCGACAGAATCAGTTACTTCGGTAGCCATCGAACGTCAAGGAATGCGTCTCGTACTGTACAAATCGGGAACGGATTGGATACAAATCTCGCCCGTTCGGTTTCCCCTTAACGATTGGTCCGTTCAACGAATAGTGCAAAATTTTGCAGGCCTCCGCGCTAATCAGACTCTTAAGCCGAATGACAAAACGCGACCTGCTCTCGATACGCTTGGTCTGGCACCACCCGCAGGTAGTGTGACCGTGACGACCAGCGAAAATAAATCCTTCAGCATCCGCGTCGGACGCACCGCACCGGGTGGCAGAGTATTCGTCATGGTTGGGGAAGATCCCAATGTTTATGTGGTTTCGGATGATATTCAAAAATCCGCGATTTCTGAAGATGTAAATAATTGGCGTCGGACCAGGCTCAACTCCCCTGCTGAAGGTCAGCTTGATCGTGTGGAATTGACGAATCCCAATGGAAACATCGTGATAGATAAACGCAATGGTCATTGGGTGTTTGGCAGAGAAAACCAAGGTAGAGTCGATCGCACAGCGATACAAGGTTTCGTTAATGCCATCAATGATATTCCGATTACTAAGTTCATCGCAGATGCACCTGCAGATTTATCTATTTATGGTCTAGATAAACCCACCACCCTCCTCTCGTTTGAAGTGTCGTCAACCACTTCTGCAAATACTCAACCCACATCTACTCAACCGGAAATTACGCCCCCTAACCCTCAAGAGTACACCTTGTTAATTGGAGCACCGACCGATTTGGCAAAAACTTCTTACTTTGCGACATGGAGTGCGACTAAACCTACAAAAACAAGTGAACCGATTAAGGCCAGTGACGCTGTCGTGTTCACGATTACGAAATCGTCGGCCGATCGCTTTGTGAAACCATTGGAGGACTTCCGGGATCCACACATCACTACCGTAGCAGCCACCGACGTAAAAAAGGCAGTGATACACCCCAAGATTGGCCCCGCTATTTCACTCACTAGGACCCCCGACGGATGGAACTTCACGCCCGGAAGCGGCATTACATTCGACGCAGATCACGATGCTGTCTCGAAACTGATCGAAGGAGTCATCGATGCCAAGGCCCATGCGTATCAGCCTACAAACAAACTTGGCTCTCAAATTGGCTCGCTGACTCTCGAAGTTCAAGGGCACAGCGAACCTGAAGTAATTGTGTTTTACAGTGCACCAGCCGAAAAAACGAAGCCACAAATACTGGCAGTTCGAGGACGTGAAACCATCGGCTACCGCTTTGATGCAAGTTCCTTTGCAGTCCTCGAAGCAACTACGCTCGGCCTCCGTAGTAAATCCGTTCTGCATCTGGATCCCAGCTCAATTCAGCGGGTTGTTCTGCAGCGTTCCGACGAGCCACCTCTATCATTTGAGACCCTCACTCCCGCAAAATCACAGACGACAAAGCCTGCGATAGCTGACATGAAATGGGGGCTAAAGGGCCACACCGTGTTTGAGCTGGAGTCATTTCATCAACTACTAAATCAACTGACAACATTAGAAGCGTCCCGCTGGCTTGATACCTCACCTGACTTAGGTAAATCTCCCACCACCGCCTCTTTGGAAACAATGGACGGCCAATCCTTCGTTCTGCACATTAATCCGACCACCGGGGCAGCAAAACTAGATGGCGAGACCATTGCATTTGAAATAACCCAACCGCTACGAGATTTACTCCGTGCTGAGTATCTCGACCGCACTGTAATTCCATTCACTGCTGCAAATATCGAGAGGATCAAAGTCAGTAACTCTCATGCTCAACTCAAAGAAGTCACTATTGTCCGTAATGTGGCTAATAAATATGAAAGCGAAGAAGGCCTGCCAATAGACCAGTCCGCTGCAGGAGCTCTTTACGATACGATTGGAAAACTGCGTGTCGAACGCTACTTACCAATGAGTGAACCGACCAAAGATCTATCCACATCCACTCGGCTGACTATTGAGCCTAAAAACGGGAATCCGGTTGAGCTAGTGATTACCTCCGACAGCAAGGGAGATAATCGCGTAATGATGTCTGGCGCTTTAGGGAATCGCATCTTTCGTATTTCAGCAGATACATTGCAAAAGCTTACTGCTGACTTGAATCCGAAGCCCGCCAATAGCGATACGGAAACAACCGGTCTCAATTATCCACGCGTAGGCGATTAACTTTATACTCAAAATATTTGCGTGATTGAGGTTTACGGAAGTCGTAGGCGAGAAGAGTTGAGGTTCATTACGTAAACATTTTCAACTGATGTCTTTCTAGATCGAGCTTATTGACCGGCTTATCCACGTTCAGTCGATAAAGGCCGCTGAAGCATGCAGTGCAATAGTTGTCTGCTGGACGTGAAACACATTTAAGCATTCCATCCAGCGAGAGGAAGTGTAGGCTGTCCACGCCTAGAAATTCTGCGATTTGTGGGACGCTTCTACCGGTAGCAATGAGTTTCGATTTATCGGGGAAATCAACACCGAAATAGCAGGCATTGCGAATCGGCGGACAGGAAATACGAAGATGGATCTCCTTTGCCCCTGCACGACGAAGTTGCGCCATTTTTCCGCGAGTAGTAGTACCGCGGACAATGGAATCGTCCACGACGATCAGACGTTTCCCGGCCACTACCTCCGAGACGACGTTAAGCTTCAGTTGGACCGCTAGATCGCGCTGAGCCTGTGTTGGCTGGATAAATGTTCGACCGACGTAACGGTTGGGCACGATACCTTCACGAAACGGAATACCGCTGCTGCGAGCGTATCCCAAAGCAGCCGATCGTCCTGAGTCCGGCATCGGTACGACGTAATCAGCCGCGACCGGGGATTCCTTCGCGAGTGCTTCACCCAGTTTTTCACGGACGATCTGCACCGTATCACCAAAAACCTGTGAACTGGGATTGGCAAAATAAACATGCTCAAAAATACAATGAGCTGGCTGCTGTGCATCCGCGAATCGCCTGCTTGAGATCCCCGTGTCATTGATCGTCACGATTTCGCCCGGTTCAACCTCGCGAACAAACCGAGCTCCGATAGCATCGAGTGCAACCGTCTCACTGGCGACACAGTCATAGCCGTCCTCCGTCCGACCCAGAACAAGCGGCCGCCAACCCCAAGGATCACGGACTGCTTCGATTCGATCAGGGAATAGAAATACGAGAGAGTATGCGCCTTGCAGATGCTGAAGTGCTTCGACGAGTGGGTCTTCTTTAGTTAGGTGATGCGATGCGAGAAGATGAAGAATAATTTCGGTATCGGTAGAGGTATGAAAGATATGACCTCTCCGTTCGTAATCTTGCCTGAGCAGGTCAGCGTTAATGAGGTTTCCGTTATGTGCCACCGCACACTGCCCGCCAACATGCTCAGCCATGATGGGCTGAGCATTGCACGCTTTGCTGGAACCAGTAGTCGAATAGCGGTTGTGCCCAATTCCCGCCTTACCTTCCATCTGATTCAGAACATTCTTACTAAAGACTTCGGACACGAGCCCCATGCCGGTGTGTCCCAGCAGTGTCGATCCATTGGTTACGGCGATACCTGCCGATTCCTGTCCGCGATGCTGCTGAGCATAAAGTGCGAAATAAATCCGTTGGGCACTATCGGGTGCCCCCCAAATACCAAAAACTCCACATTTATCTTTAGCCTCACCTTTCATCGCGAGTCCGTTCGTCAAGAGTTTGTACTTCTTTGAGGAAAACACTGACCGCGCAGACCCGGAAATGACCCCGGATCGGTGACAGCCTGTTGCGTGAAACTGGCATGCAGGAATTATAGCGATCCCACAAGCCCGCAAGTCACTCGTCTTCGATATCTCAATGAATGAAGTCGGTCCGATGAGAAGTGTCAGGGCGAATCAGATTCGTCGTTCACTGTGTTCGCCAAAATGGAGTTCAAGGTATCGGGCAACGTAATCAATAATTGACAAAGCTTCAGGAATATCCGGGTTTGAAGTGTGCCCCATCGGCTCAAATCGCATTCCCTTGAAACGCATCACTGCCTCATCGAGCGGAAGACCATACTGAAGCGCAATACTGAATGCTCGGCAAAACCCCTGGACAAGCCCTGACAGCGTCGATCCTTCTTTAGCCATCTTGATGAAGATCTCGCCGGGCTGACCATGTTCGAAAAGTCCTATAGTCAGATAGCCCTCGTGGCCCATGATCTGAAATTTATGAGTAATGGATTCACGGGTTACAGGCAGTGACTGACGTTTGGCAACCATGCTGGGATCACTCCCCGTTGCGGACGACTTATTCCTCGGTGGACGACGCGCCATGGCGTGAGCGTAACGTGAAGTACACTTCTCGGCCACACCTGAAACCGGTCGCAGTGTCCGATCATACGACCAAAAGGTGTATCGGAGGGTAGTTGCGCTTAACTCCAAAAGTGATAGGCTTTCCTTATCCAGCCAGTCAACTTCTCTCAAACTCATGGCCCGGCAGCACAAATCCAATCCCACTCCGCAGACGATCAGGAAAATACGTCACAAACTTTTAGCCTGGTACAACATCAATCGCCGCGAACTGCCTTGGCGTACCAAAGGCACACAGACACCAGTCCCTTATCAGGTACTGGTAAGCGAGTTTATGCTCCAACAAACGCAGGTTGCTACGGTGATCGATTATTTTGACCGGTTTCTTAAACATTTTCCTACAATCGAAGCCCTTGCTCTTGCTCCGGTGCAGCAGGTCTTACTCCTCTGGCAGGGATTA
Organism: Phycisphaeraceae bacterium; assembly: GCA_020851465.1. Classification (NCBI taxonomy): domain Bacteria; kingdom Pseudomonadati; phylum Planctomycetota; class Phycisphaerae; order Phycisphaerales; family Phycisphaeraceae; species Phycisphaeraceae bacterium. The sequence goes on from JADZCR010000006.1 coordinate 625,950, forward strand.
GGTTACTACCGGCGGGCCAGAAATCTTCATGCAGCAGCGAAGAAGATCGTTCAAGAAAATCATGGACAAATCCCTGCAAACCTCGCTGCCATAGCCTCATTACCAGGCGTTGGTCGTTATACAGCTGGCGCAATAGCGTCTATTGCGTTTGAAATTCGGGCTCCAGTTCTTGACGGCAACGTAGCCCGGGTGCTCTCACGTTGGTTTGCCATTGAAGAACCGATTGATAAATCAACGGTTCGATCTCATATGTGGTCACTGGCGGAAATGCTCGTTCCCGAAGTATCTCCAGGAGATTTTAACCAAGCCATGATGGAACTAGGCGCGCTGGTCTGCACTCCGCGAAATCCCCAATGTTCTACTTGCCCAATTGCAGATCTTTGCAGAGCTCGGTCGCATGGTTTAACCAACGTAATTCCTCGACGATCACTGAAACGAGGACCTCAAGAGGTGATGCACCATGTTTTGGTGGTAAAAAGAGGTCGTAGATTTATTATCGAACAACGACCTTTGAAAGGCCTATGGGCTGGATTATGGCAAATGCCAACAGCTGAAATGCTCAATGCCCATGTCACAGCTAAACAAATCCAAAATTGGGCTTTGCAACATTTGGGGGTGATAGTCGATCTTCCTCGTCCGGCGGGAAATCTCCGACATCAAACCACTCATCGTTCGATTATTGCCAAGGTTTGGATTACTGATGTAGTCGAAGGAAAACTGCACAAATCCCGTGGGCAATGGCGAACACTCGACAATCTCCATGATCTCCCGATGTCAATCTTGCAACAAAATGTGGTGGTGTTGATACCCAACTCTATCTGATGGTTACTCGTAGCTTTCTTCACTTCATCTCTGAGGACGGGGTGATGAAAAGGAAAGCTATAACCTGATCATTGACCCGTTCTTTTTTTCTCTAACTCCGCTTCCCTCGCTTTTACTTTTTCTTTGGCAAGCTTGAACTCTTCACTGGAGAAATAGCCCGGTGGAGGAACCCATACTGTTCGAAATCCAACATGAAAATAGGTTTCATCTGGCTTGAAACCGAATCGTTTGGCACAGACATAGGCATGGTCCGCATGATAGAACGACCCACCACGCAATACGCCATTGACGTGACCTGTATAGCTGAGCATCCGCTCATATTCGGGCGCGTTCGGGTATGGCTCAAACCATTCACCTGTCCATTCGTACACGTTGCCAGCCATATCCATACAGCCATAGGGTGATGCACCACTGGGATGCAGGCCGACCATCTGTGCGGTGGTCGCCCTATTTCTTTTTTCTTTCGAGAGATCCACAAACACACCACGATCAGACGTGGGTAGATCATTTCCCCATGGGAACCACCGCGCATCCGTACCGCGAGCGGCCTTTTCCCATTGTGTTTCGTATGGCAGTGTACGGCCAACCCAATTCGCGTACTTCTGGGCCTCTGCCCATGTCACGCTGACAGCCGGAAATAAATTCTCATCACCCTTAAAACCCGGTTCCGGCGCCTTTGAAAGTTTGCTTTCGTATTTTGTTTCTTTTGTAAACATATTCCACTGCCCAAAGGTGACCTCATATTTGTCGATAAAAAAGCCTTCTACCCATACCTTGCGCTGTGGGGCCCATTCCTCCGCTGCAATGATGTGGTAATCCTTGTAGCCCAAGGCTTGAGCGAGTTTCTGCGATTCATCCGTGTTCATTCCCATGGTGAATTCACCCGCAGGCACATAAACCATGACCGATCCGTCACGAGGATGGACAATCGCGGTACCTGCCGCAGGTTCACTGATAGCACTTACAGGTTGTGCATGAATACTTGTTGTGTTCAGCCCAATCCCTATACAAACCAAAATCCAAAACATCACACGCATCGTGCCTCCTCTCATCAAAGGATGGCTTAGGATAACACCTACAACGCAGGGAAACAGTCGTATTGATGGTTCATCCAGCGGAGATGGAATGTTGTTGTTCGTGACGATAGAAAAACCGCTGGCGTTTAGCCAGCGGTTTTATGAAATCTACTTACGGGCCAATGACTCTTACTCGGCGTCGACCTTCTTACCCTTTTTCCGGGGTTTAGCGTCGGAATCACCAGCGTCTTTAGATTCCTCGGCTTTGCTGCCCTTACCCCTAGTCTCTTTCACTTCACCGGCTTCTTCCTCACGGTGTTTACGAGACTTTCGTACGGTCTTTTCTGCCGAACTTTCAGCGGTGCCGGCTGATGCACCGGCATCCTCGTCTTTGCGATCTTGATCGCCGAGCTGGTCACTGGGTTTATCACTGACTACCCAAAGTTTGATCTCACATTTGAGATCGTTGGCCAGGACAATAGGAATGTGATAGCTGTCGAGTCTCTTGATCGTTTCACCGATCCGTACCATACGATCTTCAATCTGATGCCCTTCACTGCGGAGCGCCTCAGCGATTTCATGCTGACTGACACCGCCGAAAAGAACCCCCTGCTCGTTGGCGGATCGTTGAATGGTAATTTCGTGCCCCTTGAGTTTTTCAAGAGTGGCTTCGAGAGCCGCACGGCGGGCTTTCATTTCTTTTTCGACCTCCGCCCGACGCGCAGCCAGTCGCTTCACATTGCCGGGAGTCGGGGTGGTCGCCATCCCTCGCGGAAGAAGAAAATTGCGGGCATAACCCGGACGAACTTTTACGACGTCACCAACGATACCCAAGTTGTCCACGTTTTCGGTCAGAAGCAATTCGATCTGTTTCATGTTGTCCTTTATTCCGACCCTCTTGTAGTTTAAGGTCAGAAGCGTTGGAGTTAGACGCCGCGGATCGTCACAACGTGTGACGGGCGACGCCAGCATGTTTGGAAAGCAATGGCGTTTAGTCTCGGTGGGTCAAAATGGGATTTCTTCCTCGTCCACCGCTTGGTGCGGTTCACCTGGGGGTTGTTGGGAAACGGAGCGATTAGCGGAACCACGATTCGGAGTTCCTCGCGAGGGTGGTCGCTGCTGATAACTGCCTCCCCCTTCAGTTGCAGCATCATGATCGCCGCCCTCACCTGGTCCGCCCTGGCGACCATCCAAAAACTGGAAGTTTTCAATAACGACCTTCATCTTGGATCGCTTATTGCCTTCCTTATCGTCCCATTGATCAAGTTTCAGACGCCCCTCAACATAGATCGGGCGCCCTTTTTTCAGGTACTGGTTGATCACTTCTGCCGTCCGCCCCCAGGCTTCACAGTCAACAAACGTCACTTCTTCCTGTTGTTCCCCCTGCTGATTTTTCCAGCGTCGGTTAATCGCCAAGCCGATTTGCGTGACCGCCATGTTGCTATTGGTGTATCGCAGCTCGGGATCACGGGTGAGATTACCCATGAGCATGACACGGTTGAGATTCGGCATGGCTGATTCTCCGAGGAAGTAAGTTAGTTGAGGTCAGCACTGGTGAAGAATTTCAACGGTAGCCTGAAGCCAAAATCCTGCTTCCTGTGTGGGCTATTAGCTGCGATAACGCTACTCGTTCGCAGTAGCGGATGCTTCAGAATCATTCGGATCGCTGCTCGACTTACGGAAACTATCTTCATTCTGGTCCCATATCTCCGCATCCCGACGCGAGGATGGATCAGGATTGCGCAGCTTGGCTTCAAGGGACAGTTCAGCATCTTTCTTGGCGACCTCAATTTCGGCTTCACCGATATGGTCAGCTTTGGTAATCAAAGAACGCAGTACCTGATCGGACAGGTTGCAGTCGCGTTCAATGTTGGCGATCTGCGTACCACGTGCCTTGAAATACGCCAATAGGTAAATGCCTCTCTTCTGCCCTTTGATCTCGTATGCTAGTTTTCTTTCTTCCCATCGGCGAAGAACGATTAACTCAGCCTCTGCCCGTTGAAATACCTGACGGATAAAGTCAACACAACCGGCAAAGTCAGCAGACGCAGCCTGTTGGTTGAGAAGAAACAGCCCTTCATAAAGATTGATACGGACTTCAGCCATGACTAGACACTCCTTCGTCGTACTCGGTGGCTCCGGCCCAGGTCAACCCAGGCAAAAAGGCGGAGCACTGGAGTCCCATCAACTGGAATTTGAAGGAACCCGAGACGACGGTTTCGGACGGATAAGTGTAACAGATTTTTGTCTAAAGGAAAAATAACGGGACGATGCCTCAATAACCATCGACGGTTAATTCCACATGGAACTCTCGGCATTATTCTAGAAGACTTCCTATAACCGCTACCTTAGAAAACAATTGACGTTTCCTTAAAATCAGAACCCCCGCGAGTATGCACCCCGCGGGGGTTCTTTATCACTTAATTCAATCTACAAATCAGGTTAGTTCAACGTCTTCTCGCCCTTTTCCCAGTTGCAAGGGCAGAGTTTGTCCGTCTGAAGCGCATCGATCACACGGAGCACTTCTTCAACACTCCGTCCAACCGGCAGATCGTTGACACTGGCCCAACGAACGATGCCTTTCGGATCGATCACAAATGTTCCGCGTAGTGCAACACCCTTCTCAGGCAGTAGAACGCCGTAGTCCATGCTGATCCGCTTGGTGATATCAGCCAGCATGGGGTGGCGGAGTTTCTTGAGGTCGTTATGGCTGGCACACCATCCCTTGTGCACATAGTGGCTATCCGTCGAGCAGGTCAGAAGTTCGCAATTGCGATCCTTGAATTCACCGAGGGCTTTGTCGAAACCGACAATCTCCGTCGGACAGACGAAGGTGAAATCCATCGGGTAGAAATAAAGGCAAAGCCACTTGTCCTTGTAGTCGTCAAGGGAAATCTCCTTGAACGCGTCCTTATCCGCAAGATAGGCTTGGGCTTTGAATTTCGGTGCGGGGGAACCAACTTGCACGGCCATGAAAAAACTCCTTGCTTGATCTATGAATCAGTCTGATCAAAAACTCGCCCGGCACCGTGCCGAGCCGCATGAATCCTGTCGGGTAAGAATCCTATGTTAGAAGATTTCTAGTGTCCAGTTATGTCTTAAAAGTTGTGGTGATTCGGAGTGATATACGTTGATTGGCTACAACATCCGGCGTGTCACCATCTGAAAGTTATGGTAACCACTCAGCCAGTGCTTACGACACAACTATCGCTATATTCGTCTCTTAGAGCATTGACATCGATCACCATTACGGAACGGCATCGTCTTCGCATAATGAACTGGTATGGGGAATACGGAAAAACCATCCTCCGTTTCAGTAAACACAGCAATTATTGCCATTGCTCTAGGATGTTCTCTGATTGGTTGCCAAAGCGCTTCCCGTCATTGGAGTGCTGATGAGGGGCGGGCATATACAACGCCTAAAAAAACCAGCCTTACCTTTGATTCTCCGCGACTTCAAAGACTCGAAGCTTCACGAGATAGAAGTTCAGATACCTTGTCCTGGTATGCGGCACGAAATGACGCTCTGCTCACGGTTGAAGGCGGATATCAGGGTATGACCTTGGACAATTCCTACAGCTACACCTATGACCGGCAGTACCACAACGGCAGCTATGTGCGAGATTATTACAGCAGTACAACCCATCGCAGGTCCTACTCCACTGGTTCTCGATAAACATTTTTTGCCTGGGTTATGTTGAACCTGTAACACGCTAAGATTCTTTTATGCTTGGCGTTCATCCGGTCGTAGCTGATCTTCGTGCGATTGTCGGCGCTGACGGCATCCTCAGCGACCCCAATGAGCTTCGCGTTTATGAATGTGATGGTTTCCCGGTTGCAAAGGGACTTCCCACAGCCGTTATTTTTCCGCTCGACACGGATCAAGTGTCCGCAGCGATTCGGGTCATCAATCGTCACAACCTCCCGATTGTGCCTCGTGGAAGTGGGACAGGCCTTGCAGGCGGATGCGTCGTGTTTGGGGAAGGTGTCATCATCTCTACAAGTCGAATGACGAAAATAGAGTCGATCGACTTGCATAATCGCGTAGCAGTCATCCAGGCTGGGGTACGCAATGTAGCACTTTCTGAAGCAATCACCCGTGCAGAAGCCGCAGCTGAACGGACTGGACATGCGCAGGATGCTACGTATTCCGCGTCATCTACCACCGCTGCAAAGAAGCGGAGGATTTCCGCTGTCACCGGGCTTCATTTTTCTCCTGATCCATCAAGCCAGCGAGCCTCCACGATTGCCGGCAATGCTGCAACCAACGCTGGAGGTATTAACACACTAAAACACGGGGTTACCACGAATCACGTGCTTGGTATCGAGATGGTTCTGCCCAATGGCGATATCGTACAGAGTCGAACGCAGGGTTTATATGACGGCATCGGGCCCGATCTACCAGGCTTGATCTGCGGCAGCGAAGGCACCCTGGGTATCATCACTCGTGTTTGGTGCCGACTCGTACCCAAGCCCAGACACTTCCGCACGATTTATGCAGTATTTGACTCGACGTATCACTGTTGCAAAACCGTGGCTGACGTCGTAGCGTCAGGAATCGTACCGACCTCGATGGAAGTGATGGACGGGGCCATGATTCGTGTCGTTGAAGATGCATTTCACTACGGCTTTCCCACTACCGCACAAGCCCTCCTCCTGCTCGAAGTCGATGGCATCGACCAGATTCTCGACGAGCAACTCAATCTCATCATTGATATTTGCAAGCAAAATAAAGGGCAGGATGTCAAGCAGTGCAGCGATCCCAAACGTCGTGCGGAGCTTTGGTCCGCACGTAAACGAGCGTTTGGTGCCATCGGGAGGATTAGCCATAGTTACTGCACACAGGATGCCTGTGTACCGCGATCAAAGTTGCCTGAAGCCCAGGAGAATATCAACAAAATAGGGGCAAAATACGGGCTGACGATTACCAACGTTTTTCACGCAGGTGATGGCAATGTCCACCCGATCCTTCTCTTCGACGAAGACAAACCCGATGAGGTACAGCGTGTACTCCAGGCGAGTCAGGAACTTCTGGAGTATTGCATCAGCCTTGGAGGGGCACTTACAGGAGAGCATGGAGTAGGTGTCGAAAAGCTGCATTTGATGCCAAAAATGTTCAATGCTGCCACGATCGAGACTTTTCTCAAAATCAAAAAAGCGTTTGATCCCGAACAGAGATCCAATGATGGAAAACTAATTCCCAGCGACAAACTAATCATCGAGTTATTACGCCCTATTTCACTGAATGTAGCTGGCGGTGCCGCTTAATCATAGGCATTGCCAGACAAAGTACTGCTTCTGATTTAGCAACGAGATGACTACCCGTATTTCGAAGCAAAATGTTGTCAGCCTTCACGATCCTGCTGCGATCGCCAACTTGGTGTGCGAATGCGGCGAGCAAAATCTCCCAATCATCGACTATGGCTTAGCACATCAGGGAGTCGGTCATCCACCTCCTGCGGACCATATTCGGCTTTCACAGGCGACGCCACAAGCCGGCATCATCGAACACTATGAACGCGACCTTACTGTTCGGGCCAATGCCGGCGCAACGCTGGGATCGCTCCGTGATGCGCTGAAATCCTCAAAACAGTTCCTTCCGATTGATGCTGATGACGACCTCACACTTGGTGAAGTCATTAATCACAACGTGTATGGCGGCCTGCGTGTCGGCTATCCAGGTGTTCGTGACTTGCTCCTCGGGCTGCGATATATCGACAGTTATGGGCAGCAGATTCACGTCGGTGGACGCACCGTCAAGAATGTCGCAGGCTACGACCTCACAAGATTGATGGTCGGCAGCCTCGGAGAATTGGGTCTTATTTATGAAGCGACGCTACGAACATATGCTATCCCTGATTCAGCCATGGCGGTAGATATTCGTTTCGATGACCTGAGAACGTTTGATCAGGTTCTGCCCGACTGGATGGTCTCAGATGCGTCACCCGCAAGTCTGATCGTCGGCAATCACACAGGTGTATGGACAGCACGGGTTGAATATTTCGGCGGGTCAACGGGGCTTGCAGTCCAGCTCCGATCGCTTGAGACACTGATTGATCACGCATCCGGAGCCCACATCCTCGGTTCGTGGACACGTACTGTAGATCAAGCCATACAGGAATGCAGCAGTCACGGAGCCTGGAGACGAACTGCAAACACACTGGTAAAAGTCGTAACCTCTCCGTCAATAACCGGGACGATCTGTTCTGCACTTGCTGAAACCTCGATCGATCATCCCGCGCTAACAGTATGGGCGTATCCCGTGCATGGCTGCGCATTTTTCGGCGGAGACATCGGCCTGGAGCGAACAATCGCCCTATCCCAATCAATCGATAAGCTACTTTCACAGTATGGCGGGTTCAGAGTCTGGTATGCCAGACCACAAGGCTGCGAGCATTTGCCTCCATTTGGCCCAATACAGACAGATTGGCCAATGATGCTTCGCATCAAGCAAGCAATGGATCCACGAAACCTCTTTAATCCCGGCAGGTTAATTTCAGAAATACCAGCCGCGACATTGGTGCCTTCTCGGTGACTCAAGACGCAACATCCTCTAAACCTGATGAACGTCAAATTATCTCAGGTCTTTCATCCGAAGCCGATTCGACTCCGCGCGGTATTACGCCAGCTATCAAACTCGACACTCATACGTACTCTCGGGCACTAGACTGTGTACATTGCGGTCTCTGCCTGCCTGCGTGCCCGACCTATACGGAAAATGGACTCGAAGGCGATTCTCCTCGTGGTCGAATCTACCTTATGAAGGGCTTGGCTGACGGTAAAGTTGATGCAACATCGTCAGTCATAGCTCATCTGGACTTGTGTCTTGATTGTCGTGCATGCGAAACAGCATGCCCTTCCGGGGTTGTCTATCACGAACTCATCGAAGAGACACGTGCGCAACTTTCTGGAAAAAAACCACGCAGTGGCACCGATCGTTTTGTTGAGTACCTATTCTTAAACATCTTCACACAGCCGACGCGATTGAAGCTCGCTTTGCTCCCAGCTCGATTGCTGCAAAAGCTTCGACTCTGGCCGCTGGTTAAGCGGCTGAGCGCTAAATATCTGCCAAAACAACTGGATAAAATGCAGCAAATGTTGCCCGCGCGCGGTCCATGGTGGGAATCAAATCTCCGTACGTTTTATCCTGCCCAGGCACCCGACAACGTAAAACGCGCGACGGTTGGGGTCTTCGCCGGTTGTATCGGCAGCGTACTTTTCCAGCACGTCAATCGACAGACTATTGCCTTGCTCCAATATGCCGGGTGCGATGTTGTTGTCCCACAGTCACAACTATGCTGTGGGGCAATTCACCATCACGCAGGGCGAATACCCGAAGCTCAATCTCTGGCGAAAAAAACAATTGACGCCTTTTTTAAAGATGAAAGCCTCGCAGTCGATTTCATCGTCAACAATATTTCCGGCTGCGGCGCGATGCTGAAGGATTATGAGTTTCTATTTCGTAATGAGCCAGAAATTCTGGAGCGAGCTCGAACACTTGCTGCAAAAGTACGAGATATCAGTGAGCTGCTTGTCGAACTAAACCCTCCCAGACCTATACGATCTATTGAGCGTACGGTGACGTACCACGACGCCTGCCATCTCGCGCATGGTCAGAAAGTGACCGGCCCGCCGCGGGAGTTGCTCAGTTGGATCAAGGGCCTGAAAGTAGTGCCGCTTTTCGAGTCGGATATGTGCTGCGGAGCGGCCGGGACTTACAACCTGACGCAACCCGACATGGCTCGCAGATTGGCGGAACGAAAAATCAACCACATCAAAAACACCGGTGCTGGTATCTGCGTCACAGCGAACGTCGGTTGCGCGATGCAAATCCAATCCGAAGCAGAAAGGATCGGCGTGGATATCAGGGTGGTCCACCCCATCACACTGCTTCATGAGGCTTACTTCGGCAAAGAGTCACATTCGAGAAAGTGAAGAAATCTCAGGTATTCCGTACTTCGCTCCATCTGGCGAAGACTTTTTCAACAAGTTGTGCAGTCTTGCACCGTGCTTTCCAAGTATCATTTCGTTCACAGAGTGACGCATCGCGTTTTGCGTCTGCAATGGTCCATCCCTGTTGATCAATTTTTGTATAGGACCATGTCTCGTAGAAAACCATACCAGCGAAGCGACCATCTGTTTTTACTTGCTCATATTCCTCACTCAGTCTTTCGTTAACCCAGACATAACGGTTGACTGATACCGGAATACCTCGGTCGTTGCATTGCTGTACCATCTCAGATGCAGTTGCGTCATCGCCCCATATTCCGTCAAACGGTTTGGCAAAAACACGTAACATCGCCTCATCAAGTAACCCATCCTTTATCCATGTTCGCCAGTCAAAATCTATATTGGCGGGGTACGCAAGGCGACGAGAGCCCGGTCGCTCGTGAGCAGGGCGAAACCAATCCACATTCAGATTGACCCGCATTTTTTTACCGCGATGAGCAATCGCTCGTTTCGCCTTCCGAAGAAACTCCGTGTAAGCCACTGTTCGTATTGCGGTAATTTCAGGAATCGGGTTAGTCAGATCGTAAACGTGCTCCATCACGGCTGGATTAAACCCGTAATCTTCCGGCCAGTCGGTATGGCACGAATGGTTTTCGACGCGAAATTCAACACCATCTACACCAGCGTCAAGTATCTCAGCGAGGTTCCTCATCCAGTACGACTGTACTTCCGGCTCTGATTCACAAAGAGCGCCGGAGAGATAGTGGTTTCGACTGCGAGTAAATCCAATCACTCCGCACACTTTGGATTGGCCGGCAGTACGGTGAATATTGGCTCCTCGCTTCGACCCATTCGCCGCATGCCGTGGTTCATCGAGAGCGACAACCTCCGGACCACGTCCGGTGTCGTACTGCATTCCACCACGAGGAAAGGTTTCTAGTTCAGGAAACCATATCGCTGTCCCAGTCGCATAGCTGCCGGGAATCTCTCTGCCTTGAGCGTCATAACACGTCACCAGCTTATCCCACGTATTTTCAAAATCAGGTTTCCCATCCTGAAAGTCAGTGGAAATCGCAAGGTATTGATCTGTAAGATTGAGGCCGGAGAGTGTGAGCACGCGTATGCGATCGCCCTTCTTAGTGACCATATTTCCGTAAAGATCACGCACGTCACGAGGACTGGTTACGACGGTTTCGGTTACAGCAAATTTCTCGTCACGCAAGCTGTAATCACAATTACGATTGCTAGTCCAGATTTGAATATTCGTTCGCTTTATTCGTGTAGGAGCATCATCCTTCTTAGTAAGTGTGATGGTGGAAATAGGAGCGGTTTCATGACCAGGCCAGAGATCATCTGTTCGGCGTTTGATTCTTAGATGAGGATTAGCGGTAACAAAAGGGTCAAGCCACGTGTAATATCCACCAAGGTGAGGAATACGCCCCCACTCAAGACCTTCGGATGAACCGTCGGCAAAACTAGCCGCCGGACCGGTTTCGTAGGGCTTGAAGTATGCGTACACTTCAATGCCATGACGGTGAGCTGTCTCAACAGCAACACGCAGCGGATTTCCCAGTAAACAATAGCTGCGGATCATTGAACTCCAGAAGTTCTGATCCTCAGCGATGACTCCTGTATGTACCAGACGCTCAATACCAGCAGGAGCAAACCATCCGCCATGACCATCTCCGTAGTAAGCCCAAATCACGCGGCCGATACCACGATCTTTCAATGTGGACATCAGGGATTCAATGTGGTCTGGTGTAATGGTCAGCGGTGTAGAAAGGGCGTCGTCAGGAAAGTCCACCAGAGTTTCAAGCATGAAAGGCTGGGTCATGACTGCCTCAACGTGCTGATATTGCTTTAGAGGCCGGCTATACGAGAAGTCTCCGCATAGTTACGCCCCCCGCTCGCGCCGCCCATACTGGTCACACAGCATGCTCCAGCCGCACAACCCAATCGACCTGCCTGTTCAGCGGGCAATCCTTTAAGCAGGCCGGTGAGCAAGCCAGCGTAAAAACTATCGCCAGCACCCGTAGTATCCACCACAGGCGCAGGGGCTGTACAGCCGGCTACAGAGATGTATTCCCCTGCACGAGAGCTCAAAAGCACTCCTTGTTTTCCAAGTTTCACTCCGACTATTCCCGGAGCACCACAATTTCGATAGGTATCAATGATCTTGTTTGGGTCTTCATGTCCTGTCTGATTTTTCGCTTCCGCAAACGAAGGAACCCAGACATCCAGATACGGGAGCATCCGATCCAGAGGCTTCATCGAGCCACCGGCCCCGGCAGCGTCCATCGCCGTCTGACAGCCTGTCTCTCGAATCCGGCGAAATACCTCGGGCAGGTCATGTTCAAGGTTTGGAAGCAGACTGTAATAACCCAACAACATCGATCGCGATCTGGCGAATAAATCGAGGCGCTCAAGGAATGCCCGTGCATCGAGAAGTTTGGGAGCACCGACACAGTGGTAAAAGCTTCGTTCGCCGGATTCTTCTATTAAAACAACAGTAGTGCTGGTCGCGTGGGTTGGGTGTTCGAGCAGTGGTGAATCATCGATGCCTTCCTGACGGTACAGGTTGCGAACCACGGGCGCCCATGCGTCTGCACCGAGATAGCTTAGCGCCGCGACCTTCATACCCAACCGCGCCATAGTCACGCCTGCATTGGAGACAATGCCTCCCGCCGCAAGGACGATCGGTTCGCACTGGTGGAGTACGCCGCGACCGATAGGCTTGGAAAGGACTACGGGGCGTGTCAGCAGATCCACGACACAGGATCCACAAATAATGCAATCGATGTCTCTCGTCATGAGAGCAGTTTACTAAACACCTCGCGGTAGCTCTTGCTCAGGGATCTTCAACCCACGAGGTTGTGACTGCATATGACGTGGCACCGGTGGCTGAGGGAATGCTGACCGTCGTAGCGTCCATGCTGAAAATCGAGTTCTCCAGCATCGTCAGCGTATAACCCAGAATACTTCCGTTTACGTGTGCATTCCCTGACAACTTCGTATTACGTGAAGGGGCGATTAGCGTCGCATACACCTCTGAGTCGTCCTTGAATTCAGTTGGCTGTGATCCAATGGCATAAATAACACATGACGCTGGCTGGGCGGTATTAACATTGATCTCTGCTGCATCTTCAACAGTGAATTTATTCCTGGCATAGATAACCAGAGATGCGCCGGGAAGTAGTTGGATTTTAGAATTGTTTGACATGGTAAATTCACGATCAACTCGAATCACAACATTCCCGCTGATCCGAACGACGGCAGAGTTGGACATCGTAAACGTTCGAACCCTTCGGCTTGTGCTGATCGTCGTCGTCCCGCTGGAGTAGGTTTGATTTCCCAAGGAGCTACCTAATCCTGAAGGCGTCGTAGCGCGTGGGATCAGCACGGAGGAATCCAGTACGGTCTTGGAACCGGTGATAGTTCCACTCTCAAGAAGTGAGATCACGACACTAACCAATCCTCCTGGGCCGACTTGAGCGTCTCCCTTGATGATGGTGTTGTTGGTTAAAGTTAAGCCCGCTAACAGCGTGGTGTTCGTCGAAACCAGAGCGTTAGAACCTTGATTAGCTGCACTGTACGCGCCTAAGTCGGAGTCAAAGCTGTCAATTTTTGCGGCACCCTGAAGCAGTATGGACGAGGAAAGACCTATTCTTGCGTTGGATACATCACCGGATTGATCGCATCCTGCCGCCCAGTCGAGGGATCGTTGGAGCAATGTTCGTCCATTTGCCGTCAATGAATCGGGATCGAAACTACTAGTACCCCATGGCATAAAGACGCGGCGACCCTGTGCGGTTCCGCCGTCCTGCAAAATGGCACCAGCTTCGAGGATCGACAGCATGGGCTGCGAACCTCCAAACACTCGACGCGCCAACTGCGTCAATCCCGCAGCCATTGTCCCCGTCACCATCTGCATCGACTGCGAGCTATTAACAATCGTGAATGTCCCAGCATTCAATGTCTGAGTGATGTAATGCGAATCATTGGTAATCTTGATCTGCGTAACATTGAGCGCAGAAGCCGACCTGGAAGCGAGACCGAAGTTTTGCAGGAACGCTCCGGTTTCAATGACCATACCCAAACCGCTTGGCTCGAGTTTGTTGGCCATTGCGTTGGAGTTCATGGTTGAAGACACATAGATGATGTCCACGTCGTCCGAGGCGTCATCAAGCTCGCTCTGCGATGCGTTTTGACTTAACAACGTAACCGTCCAACCCCACCCCTCGAGCATGGATTTACGAGTTGTATCCGCGGCTGAAAGCGAGCCGGCATTGGGCACGACCATCAGCACGGTTGGTGTATTGGCTGGGGTGGTGGTAATCAGGGCGCGGACTGTGTGTGAGACGCCGCCATATTTACCCACGCTGGTGATGGTGCAAGAGTCCGTAGGATCGTCGTTGAGATTGCCATCGCCCTCTACCTCATTCGTGGTGTAGTTGTACGCTCCGTCATCACCTCGCACTGTGAATTGACCACCAGCATATGAGGTGTTCTGCGTCCATATGCCATTGGGTAAGTTGCTGCGCCAGCTTGAATCCGCTTTAACCTTAGCAATCGCGAGCTGTAATCCGGTTTCCGCAATGTCGCGCGCACGATCCTGATATTCAAGGTTTCTTCCTACCCCCATAGCTGTTGATTGACTGGCTAAGAAACCCATCGCCAGAATCGTGGCTACACCGACTGCCATCAAAACCATGAGCATGGCAATACCTTTACGGGCTGCCATGCGGGATCGGCGGCTATAACGGCTTGTGACCATGCTATTTCTCCCGAAACTTCAGCGTCACAATGATGAGCGTAGAGCTGCCGCTCCACAGACTGTCGCGGTTTTTGTTCCAGTACCTATTGTCAAGCGGTAACTAACCAAACGTGCGTTCTGTGTCGCTAGATTGTCAAGCGACATCGTCCAGCCGTACAGTGATTGACACCAGACTTCCGAAGGGAAATTGGGTGTCCCTTTCAACGCATTCGTCGTTGCAGCAAAGTCCGCGTTGATCGCATAGGCGGTATCCGCAGCATCGATCTGGGCCTGCGTATAGCCAGTAGGAAATGATGCTTTGTACGACACCAGAGAATGTGTTGCCGAGTCATATTCGATGCGTCTGATTTCGGAAAGATCGGGCGAACCGTTGGCACGACTGTCCCGCATCCAGAGCACAATGTAGTTGCTACCGATCGCCAAAATACTCTTTGCGCTGCGAATCGACGCATCAAGACGTCCCGCAACGACTTTATGCTGAATAACTAGGCTGCGTGAGTCTGCGCCATCATCAGTACCACGTGCGATAGCAAACAACATGGCGGAGATCGCACCGCCTACCATTACGGTGACCATCATCGAAAGCAATAGCTCAAGAAAAGTGAAACCGCTATTGGTGCGGTATCGACGTGGCCAATGGTTGCTACGTGCTGCTTTCATGGAGCGGGTACAAATCTCGTTAATGTCCAGCTTGACCCACCTGGTGTCAGGGTAACCGTCACAGTTACAGCGATACCGCTGATCGGTGTTTGACTCAGATTTGCTACGGACATCGTGGTGTATGTTGCAGTTGCAGAACGGGTATAGGATTGCCAGTCGCTGGGATAGCTGACGCCCTGCGCATCAGCAAGTGTGTTTACCGATTCACTGAATCCGTTGTAATCGTCGATGTTATCCCGACCGGTACGACCTGATTCTCCAGAGTCCGGCCCCGGCGTTGTCCCGCCCTGCGGATCGGCATAGGGTTTCGACACAATCTCTTCCATCAACGCCTCAGCCAATGCAGTCCCTCGGAGCCGTTTGAGGACTACATCCGTTTCCCGATGGCCAACCGAAACAGCCTGAGCAATTGCTGCAACAACGAAGGCCAGAACAGCCGAGGCCATCAGTGCTTCCAGCAATGTAAACCCGTTGGTTTTTCCAATAGACATCATGTTTCATCCGGCGGCTACCGCCTGGCGTTCTAAGCGAGAAGCTCATACAAAATCGGCGACATCTCTGAATCAAATTACTGCTTCAATATGATCGAATGATGCAACCACACTCAATATCTGGTTTGTTATGCCTATGCGGGTTGGGTAAGTGCTGGACTGGCCTGAGATCATTAGCAAATGGCGGCCAAAAATGGTCGATACACGAGAAGTGAATGCTTTCTGTCCAATGCGGCGGTCACGCGATGCGGGCTTTTCTTTTCTAGAAATGCTTGCAGTAATTACGATCCTGGCCACGCTCGGCGTGCTGGTTGTACCGCATCTATCTGACTCGCATACGAATAAGCTTCGCGCCGCCGCCGAGCTATTTGTAGCCGACTGCGAATACGCACAGGCGGAATCAATCGCACATGGGGATGACTTGCGCATGGTGACGATCGCATCACCAACAAAATATTTTATTAGTGCAACCAGCGCGGCAACCACACCCATCATTGATCCGGTGACCAAAGGGGCCTACTCCGTAACCTATGGATCCGGCCGCGCCAACATGCTTTCGGATGTCACAATCTCAAGCAATCTGGTCAATACAACACGATTTGGATTCGGAATGTACGGCGAGCTGACTCAACTGACCGACGTGATCGTCACTCTCTCGTGCGGCGGATCGACCTGCGTCGTCACCATCAAAGCTCCCTCAGGGCAAGCGATCATTGGCACCATCAATTAATGACCGATTGCGAACCCGCAATGCTTTTTTCGATACGGCCGTAAGATGCTCTCGACATATTTCTGCAGAGAGACTCCGCGGGCTAAACAACCGGGTTTACCAGCTTCCCGATCTTTTCAATCTCAACTACAACTTCGTCACCCGGTTTTAAAAACACAGGTGGCTTTCTCGCTACGCCAACGCCTTGTGGCGTTCCTGTCAAAATTACCGTGCCCGGTAGAAGTGTCGTATCCTGACTCAGAAACGAAATAATCTTTGCAACTGAAAATATCATGTCTGCTGTCGTGTGCGACTGCATTACCTGACCATTGAGCACTGTTTTGATCGCGAGTGTTTGCGGGTCGGGGATCTCGTCAGCAGTGAGAAGCACCGGACCTAAAGGACAGAACGTGTCAAAACTCTTACCACGAATCCATTGCGAGCCATTGTTTCGTTGCCATTTGCGAGCTGAGACATCATTGGCACAGGTGTATCCGTAAATACTTCGCAGTGCGTCTTTTTCAGTAGCGTTTCGTGTTTCGACGCCAATAACCACCGCAAGCTCACATTCATAATCAACCTCTGGGCCATGCACACAGCATTTGGGAATATGAATAGGTTCTCCGGGGTGACAAACCGTAGTTGTTGGCTTCATGAACACAACTGGCGCTTCAGGGATGGGTTGCCCGCTTTCTTTTGCGTGTTCGCGATAGTTCAACCCAATGCAGAAAATATTGCTCGGTTGGAGCGGAGCAAGACGTCGGTGGATATCAACAACCTTGCCGGTTTGTTCTAGTAAATGTTTAGAGTCAAAAAGGGACCTCGCCAATATCTCTGCGGTTCCGTCTCCCTGGTCAATGCCAAGACGAACATTACCCTGTGAATCAGCAAAACGTGTAAGACGCACTTTGATTCTCCGAAGCGTGATGGTCCGATATACTTAATGGGATACCGAGGGAGTTTAATGTGTGGGTGATAAGTTGCCCACAACAGTATCCGGAGAAATAGTCATTGATCGATGGATAATGTCCACTTTTCCGAGGTTAATATCGTGGCCAAAATTCCTGCGGCACTCACCACCTTGCGAGATGTCAATATGACTCAGGCCACAGGCGGTTCGACTCCTTCCGGTAACTCCCGCTCACAAGGCTCGACACCTAACAGTGCCACGACCTCCTCTCCCGCACGAAGCTGGACCGAAGACGAAGACAAGCGCAGCGATATCCCCAGCAACCTCTGGCTGCGATGCCCAAGTTGCACAGACATGCACTTTCGCAAGCTCGTGGAACAAAATCTGCACGTCTGTCCCAAGTGCGATTACCACTTTCGTATCGGAGCGGACGACCGAGCTGAGCAAATTTGCGACCCTGTAAGTTTTGAACCCATGTGGGAGGATATGGCTCCGGTTGATGTACTCGAATTTGTCGATCTCAAGCCATATAAGGATCGGCTCGTTGGTGAAAAAAAGAAGGCTGGTCATCGTGATGCGTTGCTGGCAGGCAAAGGGTTCATCAAGGGCCGGCAAGTAGTGCTCGCCTGTATGGATAGCCGTTTCATGATGGGATCAATGGGTTGCGTTGTTGGTGAAAAGCTGACGCGAGCCATCGAACTAGCTACGGAAACCAATCGACCGCTGGTGGTAGTAAGTTGCTCCGGCGGAGCACGTATGCAAGAGAGCACGCTCAGCTTGATGCAGATGTCCAAGACAAGTGCAGCACTCGCCAGGCTCGATGAAGCTGGCGGTCTCTTTATCAGCGTACTGACTGATCCAACCACCGGTGGTGTCACAGCGAGCTTTGCCATGCTTGGCGATGTGATCCTTGCGGAGCCAAAGGCTCTTATAGGTTTTGCCGGACCTCGCGTAATCGCCAATACCGTCCGTCAGGAACTACCCGAGGGCTTCCAACGCAGCGAGCACGTACTATCCAAGGGATTCATTGATCGCGTAGTACATCGCAAAGACCTACGCAGTGAAATCAGCCGCGTGATCGACTATGCAGGCAAGTAATATTCATCATTTGTCGATGTTATTTGACAAGCTTTGGATTCCACGGGAATGATGCGCAGGAGTGTTTGTTGATGCGAAGCCTTGCGATTGTGCTTGGCCTTGTTTTACTCGTTGCTGCTTCCGCGTTCGCCGGGCCGGCGCGTCGCGATAAAAATACCGGTAAAAATACATCCATTGAGCTTCAGACATATGCCAGCAAGTGCTACACAATACACACCAATCTGACTCGAGCAGAAGCTAGGCCATTTGGCGCCCACATGGATGCTGTGTTCAATGAATACGGCAGACGATTCAGCGGTTTTGGAAGCGACAAACGTGATCCGATGCCGTTGTATCTCTTTCGGACACAGGATCAATATCTCAAGTTTCTCGCCTCGCACAACATCAATGCTGCCAACACCGAAGGACTATTTTTTGTTCAACCTGATATCCAGGGGCTAGCCACCTGGACCCAAGGGAAAAGTGCAGCACACACCTACTCTGTGCTGCAACACGAGGGGTTTCACCAGTTCGCATTCAATCGCATAGGCCCCAACCTGCCTGTCTGGATCAACGAGGGAATCGCGCAGTACTTCGAAGACAGTGTGATGGTCGGGAACAGAATGTACGTCGGTTTCGCTAACGAACGGCGAATCACTTCAATTAAATCCTCGCTCGCCAGGAAGAAAACGCTGCCTTTCGACACGCTGCTCACCATGACGGATGAGAAATGGCATGACATGGTTGTCGCAGGCGGTTGGGATGCGGGACTGCTGTACGATCAATCGTGGTCGATGGTGTTTTTTCTGATAACCGCGGCAGATGGCAAATATCGAGAGGCTTTCGAAAGGTATCTCGTGCTAGTGAGCAGAGGCGTCGAGAGCGATGCAGCATTTGGGCAGGCGTTTGGCAGCGATGATACGGAAGGATTTCGCCGACGTTGGGAAGAGTTTGCAATCAAGCTGGAACCCGACTCGATTGCGTTAACCCTTACTCGGATGGAGTTTCTTGGTCAGGGGTTGCGTTACCTCGATGAGAAGAAGGAGCAGGCGCCAGAGTCAGTCGGGGAGCTCAAACAACGCCTACAGCAGATCAACTTTGAGATGCTCCGCACAATGGTGGGTTCAACGACAAAGTACAGTTCACGTGAAGATGAACTCTTTACCTATCCTAGGCCCAACGGATCAACAGCCGACTTTCAAATGCTCGCTCCTGAAAAAAACGGCCTGCCGCCTCGTATCACAGCTCCAGGGCTCAAACCCGAACCCACTCTGGTATGGAAAAGAGATACACAGGGTGACCTGGTGCAGGAAGTTGTCTTCAGATAGCTTGCCGGCGAACAGGACTTGTATCGCGATATCGAGAGGCAAAAACTAATCACGATACCAGACTATTTAATGAGCTAAGACCTATCGGTTCCCGCGTAAAAAACGGTTCCGCATACTCGACACCAATTCGACTTCCCATGTAACCGTTCATCTGCCGCAACCAGACAAGAACCTTGCGATTTTGTACCGATGCGATGAACTGCGACTCGTAGGCTTTGATAGCAGCCTCTTTAATCTCCATCTGCTTGGTTATGTCGAAACAGAAAGTCGGATTGGCAACGATACGAAGGTGAGTAGCAAAGTAATAGATCAGCCACTTCGGATAAATCGGAGTACCTGGAATGTCTGTTTTTGTGAGTTTCGCGTCGAACCGCGCATCCTCGATGATGCGTGTGGTCGCAATATGGTCAGGATGCGCATCCTCAAAATAGGGAAGAAAAATAATGGAGGCCTGATGCTCCCGGATAACTCCTGCTGCCGCGTGCCTAGCTTCCAGCGTTTGTAATACTTCACGATTCCTCAACCCAAGTAATCGTCGCTTGACGCCCAGAATACGTGCAGCCTCAGTCCATTCTCGCTCGCGAATCTCCGGTGAACCGTGCGGAGTGGGTTCACCATTTGTCATATCCAACAGAAGGACGTTATGTCCTTGCTGAGCCAGATGAGCGATCGTACCACCCATCCCCAGTTCCTGATCATCAGGATGCGGCCCTACTACAAGGATATTGGCCATAAATCTCTCGCTACGTCAGCTATATTCACCCAATGAATGCGGGAAAGTTATTCCCAGTCGAGGTAATAAGTTCTTACTTCAGAGCTTCGACATAGACTTCATCAAGCCGTTGAATCATGTAGCGTAAATCGAATCGTTCCTGAGCATACTCTCGACCTTGCTCCGCCAAGACTCGCCCTTGGTCAGGCTGGTCAAGAATCCACAGAATGGCATTTGCCAGAGCTACACGATCTCCGACTGGAACTAGCCGACCTGTTTTTCGATCAATGCAGACCTCTCCAATACCTCCCGCATCGTACCCGATGATAGGCACACCACACAGCAGAGCTTGCACTAGAGTTCTGGGCTGTCCTTCCTGATAAGAAGGCAGAGTGTTTACATCCATCACACCTAGCATGGCAGGAACTTTTGCAGGTGGCACAAGGCCGGTAAAGATCACATTATCGCTCAGCCCTTCACGTGTAACACGGGTGCGCAGCGCGTCCCCGTGCCAGCCGCCTCCGACAAAGAGAATGCGGATATCGGGGTATCGCTCTCGCAGACGCGGCAATATATCGAGCAGATCGTCCTGACCCTTCAGCGGATCGAGACGGGCAAGTAATCCGACCACGGGAGCATCGGGGGGAATGCACAACTCGCGTCGATTCATTTCACGTTGTTCTAATGAAGATGGCACAAAGGCGGAGAGGGCAATACCACTGGGGATGACTGAATACTGTTTGTGCTTTCCAATTCGGTTAACGGCAAAGGCATCAATCATTGCCTGAGTCACGCCAATAACTCGATCACAGCGTTTTGAAGCCCACCTCTCGATGCAGATATAAAAGCCGCGGACGATGCGATTCTGTCGATCATGAAATGGTAGGCCGTGTACGGTATGTATCACCGCAGGCTTCCCACTTCGTTTCTCTTTCCATGCTGCTGCGCGGCCAACAATCCCAGCTTTACTGGAATGAGTATGCACGATGTCAGGCTTTATCTGACGTATTAGTTTTCGCAGACCTCGGTAGCAAATTAAATCATGTACGGGCAAGATCGCCCGTCGCATGCTTTTGATTTCTATGAGGGTGGCCCCGCTTTTTCTGGCATCATCAAGTAACGAACCTTCAGGCCCGTAAATCGGTCCGTAAACAAGCCACACCTGATGTCCTGCCGCAACCTGGGCAGCACAGGAGGCAATCGTGTTCTGTTGCGCTCCGCCGACAATTAGTCGTGTGATGATGTGAATAATTATCATGTATGTCGCTGAGCAATAACCCCGATACACCTGGACATTATCGATTGATGTTTCGCCATGGCTTCCTCAATCTTCATTCGTACTTGATCCATTCCAACCATAACCCTGTTGGCGGCAGAGTAGGACCAGCTTGACGTCGATCTTTCGTATCGAGGATCGTTTCGATCACGTTCGGCTCGAATCTCCCGCGGCCAACCTCCACCAGCGTGCCGGTGAGAATACGAACCATGTTGTATAGAAATCCACTTCCACTCACGACAACATGGACTTCCGGCGCGTTGATCGTTTTTTCTACGTAACAACTATGGATTGTTCGAACGGTGGTGAGACGATCGTGGTCTATAGCTGACAACCCGGCAAAATCGTGTTCCCCGATGAGCCGGCTAGCCGCATCATTCATTCGCTCTACTTCAAGCGGAGTCCAGCAGTGGTAGACATAATTGCGCAGCTCCAGCGGGCGACGGACCGTATTGAATATCCGGTAACGATACTGCTTCGATGTCGCACCGCTAATGGCATTGAATTGGTTTGTCGTTATTTCTGCAGTGACAATCTCTACGTCTTCGGGTAGCCGTGAATTTATTGCCTCTGCCATTCGCTCCACAGGCAATCGCGTTGCCGCATCGAATTGTGCAACCTGTCCGCGTGCGTGAACACCCGAATCTGTTCGGCTAGCACCGACAAGATTGATCCGCTGTTGAAGTGTCCGCGTCAGGACATCCTCAATCGTTCCCTGCACAGTTCGTAACGCAGCCTGCCCCGGCGGCTCCTGCTTTTGCCAACCATGGAACATGGTCCCGTCATAAGCAATGGTGAGCTTGTAGCGTCTTACCGAGATTGAATCCGACTGGTCAGTCACGATTGATCATCTGGATCGTCTCGGGGTGATACGTTACAACGGCACAAGGAAGTAATTTTCGGGTGAGGACTTTGATCTCAGGCTGCCATCATGCATCTGACAAGTGATATTGGTGGTAGCGATAACACCAGTGAGACGATGTTGGCGGCTTTCAATACTTAAATCCGTTGTCACGAACGTGAACGTGCGGATCACCATGAAAGAAGTTGCCGCCTCGGACTGCGCCAACGAAGAGATCATGATCACCTTCAACATCCATATGGCAGGCCAGCTCACATTCGACGTAACTCATGCAATGGGCAAGGATGGGTACCCCCGTCACCGTATCGGGGACAAGTTCGAAGCCCAGGAATGGATCCTCTTGTATTTCCGTACCACTGGCAAACTTTCGCATAATGACTTTTTCACCTTTGGGTAGTTGGCAAAGCCCAAAGCGGTGTGACTCGCTGATCAGAGGCATGATGGGGCGACCCTTGGCGATGGCAATTGAGATCATTGGCGGTTGAAAGCAAACCTGCTGGACCCAACTGGCAAGCATTCCCGCGCGGCGGTCTTCATGAGCCGCGGTGAGAATGAACAGGCCGGATGGAATGCGCCCGATTGCCGCGCCGATCCCCTGCTTCAACTTCTCGTCGATCATCGGCTCCTATCCAATGAGAAAGGGAGTTGCCTCGCATCAATTTAGCTCAGACAGCATAAGCCCGGATCGGGCGAGCCGCAAAGTCCTCACATCGACAAATGACCAATTCCCATCGACAATCCATCCATGAGCTATAGCGCTGTTCTCTTTGATCTTGATGGAACACTTGCCGACACGCTTCAAGATATCGCCGATGCAGCCAATTATGCGATCGAACAGTTAGGGCGAGATCGCATTGATGTGGAACGGTTCCGTTATCTCGCCGGTCAGGGACTGGAATATCTCATGCGACACGCGTTTTCGAAGGATGACCAGCCGCTTGTACCCCGTGGTATGGAACTGTTCCGCGAGTACTACTCGGCACACAGTGAGGACCACACTACTCCGTACAACGGTATCCCAGACTTATTGGACAAATTAACCCGTCGTAAAATCACGATAGCCATATTGAGTAACAAGCCGCACGAGGCAACACAGGCTGTGGTTTCCCGAATATTTGGCAGATGGAAATTTGCAGCAGTCATCGGGGCAAAGCCGTTTGCACCTCTCAAGCCCGACCCCACTGCAGCTATCGAAATCACAACTACGCTGGCTATCCCCTCAGGTAACTGGCTCTACGTAGGTGACACAATGGTGGACATGAAAACCGCAATCGGAGCTGGGATGTTTCCGGTTGGTGTGCTATGGGGGTTTCGAGAAGAATCGGAACTGCGAGCCAATGGAGCGAGGGCGATCATCTCACAACCCGAAGAGTTATTGAAATTGTTGGATTGAATTAAGATTTAAATCGGATTGTGATCCTATTGAGGTTCAGGTCCAGCGATTGATGATTCAAGGTATTCAATTGCCTCTCGCAATCCCAATCGCCATTCCATGTATTGATAGGGCAAGGCTAGTCGCTCGTGCAGCACTCGTATTTCACTGAGAAACCTCTCATAAATCTCATGCTGCCAGCTCTGAGTCCCTTGCTGACAGAAGAACACCCGACAACCCAGTGGACGTGAAGAATGTATCGAACAGAGTTTCTCGATTTGAAACGGACATCCTCCTCGTGGAGCTACCACTGATGCCCTTGGCCTGCTGGGGATTTCACCAAGCATCCAAGCGATCTCCAAACCGGTGACATAAAGCCGATGTCCGTACGCTTCAAAGTTGCAACATTTACCGCTGCTCCAGCAAACTGGTCCTCGAGTACGGATTGCAATGTCGAGTTGATCGTAAACCAGCCGTACTGCTTGATGCACAGCTGGCAGACGCACGGCAGCAAACCAGCATGACCAGCTACTTGATAGGGTTGCCGTCACGGAGTATCCGTATTTGTTCGATTGGATAAAAATTGCCGTGATCCATACCGGGACACTTGTTCTTGGCCCGTTTCCATGCTGCAGGCGAGGAGAGCAGTTCCGGCCAGAACGGCCACGTACGGCACTGTCGCGGTCTGACGCTGTAAACACCACACAACGCTTTGCCTTTCTCATCCCAACGCAGGAATACGCAATCCTGACCTTTACCTTCGGGGTTGCTGTGCTCGTTGAGGGTCCATCGGCCGTTCACGGTATGAGCGTGTCGTCGAAGAAAAGTAGGGACATCGATACCGAGAAAGTCCGCCATTGCACGGGCTTCGACGTCATCAAACCACACATAACCCGGTGCTCCCGTGCAGCAATTCCCGCACTGGGTACAGGAAAATTTGAGACCCTCGGCATACCACTCGTTGATGGGCATGGGCATCATTGTATGCCGAGAGCAATCGTGAGTGCGAAATACTCAACAGCGTAAATCGACAGATCGCCATTTTATTCGAGCAG
This sequence comes from Phycisphaeraceae bacterium, assembly GCA_020851465.1. Lineage (NCBI taxonomy): Bacteria > Pseudomonadati > Planctomycetota > Phycisphaerae > Phycisphaerales > Phycisphaeraceae > Phycisphaeraceae bacterium. The sequence continues at coordinate 650,964 of JADZCR010000006.1, forward strand.
TGTTTCGATGTGTGCGACGACTCCTGCTGCGAGTGAGCGCAGGTTGTACCCGCCTTCCAGCGAAGAAACGATTCGTCCTTCCGCATGTCGTATGGCTATTTCCCTGATCTGCCGTGTCATCCATGCAAAGCCCTGCGGAGTCACATCCATGTGCGCCAGCGGATCGCCACAAGATGCGTCAAAACCCGCACTGATAATGATTACCTGCGGCTTAAACTGATCTAGCCTTGGAATCACGCTATCCGTAAAGGCCCGGCGGTATTGATCATCGCCGCATCCCGGAGGCAGAGGCACGTTAAGCGTAAAGCCTTTGCCCTCGCCCAGTCCGCACTCGTAGCTGTATCCAGTGCCCGGGTAGAGGTACTGCGGAGCTTCGTGAACACTGATGAATAAAACATCCTGACGCTGTTCGAATACATGTTGCGTTCCATTGCCATGATGGACATCAAAATCGACAATCGCAACACGAGCCAGATTGTGATGTCGAATGAGATACTCTGCTGCAATGGCAACATTATTGAAAAGACAAAATCCCATCGACCTGTCTCGTTCTGCGTGGTGACCTGGTGGTCGAACAGCGCAGAAGGCATTGGTGACACTCCCAGTCATTACAGCATCGCAGGCAGCAAGAACCGCTCCGGCTGCAAGCTGTGCCACCTTAAAACTCTCCGCACAAATCGCCGAATCCGGCACGTCAATAAACGGCTCGCCGTCAGCGCATGCGGACACAACACGATCCATATATGCACGCGAATGGATAGCTTCGATTGCACACAGGGATGCAGCTTTAAAATCCAAGGCTGTTAATCGTTTTGTAAGCCCCGCCTTGTGAAGCGCATCGCTTACTGCCAAGAGACGAGCTGACCGTTCAGGATGATTCGGTCCTGTATCGTGACGAAGAAAACATTCGTGTTGGACAATACCTGTTGACATGATTAGGCAAATTTGAAGATGACTGCTTCAGTTTATTCCGGTTGAGTCAAACCGTAGATACCATTCATATCTCGTGCTAAATACATGAGTTGCAGGTTAATACCCAACGAGATATTCCCTCAATATAACGGCGGGTTACTCCAAAAACTGTTTCGACTTCCTGTGCTACTGATGAACGAATATTTCGCTGGCTTCCGTGCATTTCTGAGTTACACTTGATGCGACAGTATCACGGCAAGCATGGTGTGTATTCCTCGCTTGCCTCTAAAAATGTTGAGGGAGAGAGTTTCATGGTCAAGACGCAGAGTCGGTTAGTTGCACCGTTGTCTTGTGCAGTAGTGCTATTTTGCTCCATATTTGGCTGGGTGCCCTCTGCTAACGCACTGGTCGTTGAAAGCACCACAGGAGCAGGCGCACCGCCGAGCGGGTTTACGTTTACAGATAATGTGCCGACACATGGCTCGGCTGGTTCCGTTTATCTAGGAAATGGATACGTACTTGCTGCACGTCACCCGTCAGGTGGAGCCAAGTTTGCTGTCGAACTCAATAACGTGGTGTACAACCCTACCGCTGACCCGGCCGTATTTCTCAACAACACTCTCGTAGCCCTTACGTTCGGCGGTACATGGTCAACCTATGCGGATCTCATGGTCTTTCGTCTTGCTGGAGTTCCCTCGTCAATTCCAGGTATCACTTTAGCGACCGCACCTGTCACCACGGGCGAAACCATCGATATGACTGGACTAGGGCGGACGCGTGTCGCCTCAACCTCCACGTACTTCAATGGAGTGGATTACAACGACTACTACGGTGGCGGTTCCGTCAGTGAAACCGGCTACAACTGGAGTGGAAGTAATCAGTTCATCCAATGGGGCCAAAATAAGGTTTCACCATCGCTGTTCAAAATACCTGACAGTGGCTATGGCGATACCTTGTCTTTCAGTACTCAATTCAACTCTCCGGGTAACGGCGATGCTCTGCCCGATGAAGCAATGGGAGCTGCAGGTGATTCCGGTGCACCCGCTTTCATCAAGCGTGGTGGACAGTGGGATCTAACCGGTATCAATCTGACAGTGGACCTGCTGCTCAAAGGCTCACCACCTGCCCCACCGAGTTCAGCACTATTTGCTGCTGTATATTCCTCCGCCAATGCTGACATGCGCACGTATATGGCCAATCTCTATTACTACCAGGATCAATACGCTATGCTGATTCCTGAGCCGGCTTCATTCGCGTTACTGATGGGCGGTATGGCAGCTGTGCTCAGTCGCCGACGATCACGATAAGACAATAGCGATTCACAGCTCCACTACACGGATGGCTTCCTCTGGGGTAAACGCACCCTCATACAGCGCACGTCCAACGATTACTCCTTGAAGCGGTAGGCGGCGTAGCTGTCGCAGGTGATCCAGAGTTCCTACGCCACCGGACGAAACAATCGGCACCTTGGTAGCTCCAGCAATTTGTGCGGTTGCTTCAAGATTCGGCCCCTTCATTGTTCCATCGGTGGCGATATCTGTGTACACAATCGCGGCTAAAGGCCAATCGGTAACACGCTGAGCAATTTCCAAGGCAGTTGTATCCAACTGCTTTTCCCATCCGCTGACAGTCAACTTCCCCTTATTGGCACCTAAATCCAGCACTATCCTGTTCTGATAGGAAGAGTTAGTTACCAATTTTTCGAACCATTTCCAATTTTGAAGCGCAGCAGTTCCCAGGCTGACTCGTGTTACACCAACGCTAAGCAAGGCATCAATAGCAGCCTCACTGCGAACTCCTCCGCCGACCTCAATCTTTAACTTGGTCGCTTGGCAAATGGCAGTAATGACCTCGACATGGGCGACCCGACCAATCCGTGCTCCATCAAGATCCACTACATGCAGCCAACTCGCCCCCGCCCGCTCAAATAATCTGGCTTGAGCAATGGGGTCGTTGCCATAGGTCGTTTGCTGGTCGTAATTCCCCTGTTGAAGGCGAACGACCTTGCCGTCGCGAAGGTCTATGGATGGGAAAAGAAACATAATCTAAGTCCGTGAAGAGTCGGCTATATTCCTTCCCTGTCTGCGGAAGTCAAACTTTGAAATTGAGTCGTTTCCCGTAAGCTGAAACATCAATGAATGGTTAACGCCTTTCATGGTGAACGATGGCCATGCTTCGCGTACGACACCTATCAGGTAGCGTCGCAAAATCCGGCGCAGCAGCTGCACGAAGGGAGCCGAAAGGTCTCGCAAGTCGAAAGCCGGAAAACGAAAAACCCCGCGATTTGCGGGGCTTTTCGAGATACTGCAACAGGGTGCGATGGCACCCAAACTAATTACAGTGGGCGATGAGGGACTCGAACCCACGACTTCCTCCGTGTAAAGGAGGCGCTCTAGCCAACTGAGCTAATCGCCCGAGAACGGCATTATACCCGCGTCATCGCTACTGTTCGTCTCGCCTTCAACAACCAGCACCTCTATGGTAGTTGCGCCTTACATCCCGTTAGGTCGGTACCTATAAAAACTAGCCCTGGAAATAAAGCTTCCAGGGCTAGTAAGTTCTGTTGATGTAAAGTCCGTGGAACCACTATTCCTTGACTTCGAACTCAGCGTCAATCACATCGTCACCACCCTTCTTACCTACGCCGCTTCCAGCTGTTTGTCCGCTTCGATCACTGCCTGTGTCGGTTCCGGGGCCGGTTCCCGCTGAGGCCCCGCCGGTCTTGTCATAGATTTCCTTACCCATTTCCATTCGGGCATTTTCGACCTCAGCAGCACTTCGTTTAATGGCTTCGGCGTCGTCTTCCTTAATCCTCGCTTCAACATTCGAGATCGCAGATTCGACCTTTCCACGCACTTCAGGCGAGACCTTGTCGCCGTGTTCCTGTAAATCTTTGCGAGTCTGATAGACGAGATTTTCCGCCTGATTACGGGCATCGACCAACTCACGCTTTTTCTTATCGTCGGCGGTGTGAGCCTCGGCATCCCTCTTCATTTTCTCGATCTCTTCCTTCGAGAGACCGCTGGAACCTTTGATCTCTATCTTCTGAGTCTTGCCCGTGCCTTTGTCGGTTGCAGCGACGTTGAGGATGCCGTTGGCATCGATGTTGAACTCAACCTCGATCTGAGGCATTCCCCGTGGGGCTGGCGCGATACCTGCAAGGTTGAAGCGACCCAAAGTTCGATTGTCATTGGCAAATTCTCGCTCGCCCTGCAATACGTGAATAGTCACTTCACTTTGGTTGTCGCTCGCGGTTGAGAAAGTTTCCTTTTTCGAAGTGGGTATGGTCGTGTTGCGGTCGATGAGCTTGGTCATCACCCCGCCAAGGGTCTCGATGCCCAAAGACAACGGGGTAACGTCAAGAAGCAACACATCCTTAACTTCACCTTGGAGTACCGCAGCCTGAACCGCAGCGCCGATGGCAACGACTTCATCGGGGTTAAGACTCTTGTTGGGGTCTTTCTTGAAAATTTCCTTGGCGATCTGTTGCACGCGAGGCATGCGAGTCGAGCCACCAACGAGTACGCACTCGGCAATCTGATCCGCTGACAGCTTGGCGTCTTGGAGAGCCTTGAGCACTGGCCCACGGCAACGCTCAAACAGATCGATACAAAGCTGTTCAAATTTTGCTCGTGTAATCGTGATCTGCAGGTGCTTGGGCCCTTCGGCGGTGGCGGTAATGAACGGAAGGTTTACCGTCGTCTCCTGAGTCGTAGAAAGCTCCATCTTGGCCTTCTCGGCTGCCTCTTTGAGACGCTGCAGAGCCATCGCATCCTTGCGAAGGTCAATGCTTTCCTGCTTACGAAACTCTTCTGCCAGAAAGTCGATCAGTTTCTGATCCCAGTCATCGCCGCCCAGGTGCGTGTCGCCATTGGTTGACAGCACTTCAAACACACCATCGCCAATATCGAGGATAGAGATATCGAAGGTTCCACCGCCTAGATCGAACACTGCAACTTTGCCTGATTTTTTCTTATCCAGACCATACGCCAGAGCTGCTGCGGTTGGTTCGTTGATGATGCGTTCGACCTTAAGGCCGGCAATCTCGCCAGCCTCCTTGGTCGCCTGACGCTGAGAATCATTGAAGTATGCCGGCACAGTAATCACAGCGCTGGTTACTTTTTCGCCGAGGTAGTCTTCCGCAGTCTTCTTGAGATCTTGAAGCACCATCGCGGAGATTTCTTGTGGCGTGTATAGCTTTTCACGCACCTTCACCTTGACGAGTTCGTCTTCGCCTCCGACGACTTCATAGGGAACAATTTTTTCTTCGCTGTGAACCTCGCCGTGCCGCCGACCCATGAATCGCTTGATCGAATAGATAGTGTTACGGGGATTGGTGATCTGCTGGTGCTTGGCTGTCTGCCCGACGAGGCGTTCGCCTTTGTCGGTAAAGCCGACGATTGATGGAGTGATGCGGCTGCCGCTGCTATTGATGAGCACTTTGGGCGAACCACCTTCCATAATCGCGACGACAGAGTTTGTGGTCCCCAGGTCAATGCCGATTGTTTTTGCCATGGTATTTCTGCCTTATAAAAGGGTGCCGTGGATTACCCGGCCGACAATAGGACAATCCTCCGACCAAGCTGACACCACGTGATCTTTTGCAAAGGTAGTGCCAACGGAACGTGCATAAACTCATCAAAAGGCCATAATTTCACGGCATTTCCATTACATTTCACGACAAGCGACCCATACACGTCCTGCCACCAACGGATCATAGTCCCCGTAGCCTGCCAAATTGACAACGCAATGAAAAGATATTTCAAGCTGGCACTGTGGCTGACTTGAGCATCCAAGGCCACCGTGATCCAAGGTGAGGTCAATGTAGAAATTCGCTATTTTTTCCACCTCTTTTTAATTAGCCGCTTGAATTGTGCGGGAAAAACAGACAGAATCCCGAAAGGTAGGGGCGAATGCCCCATTTTTCCCGGACTTTGTGCCGGGTGTCACGGACGGTTCCACCCTTTTTCTCTAAGGAGAGATGCAAGATGGCAAAGACTGGTAAAGGCGCCACCAAGAGCGAGATTCTGTCAAACATCAGCAACAAGACCGAGCTTTCCCGCAAGCAGGTCGCGTCGGTTTTTGACGCGCTGGCTGGCGAGATTCAGAGCGGACTGAGCAAGAAAGGTCCGGGCGTGTTCACTGTCCCGGGTCTGATGAAGATCACCTGTATCACCAAACCCGCCACCAAGGCTGGTACTCGCCCGAACCCGTTCAAGCCGGGCGAGATGATGGAAGTCAAGGCGAAGCCTGCCCGCCGTGTCGTTAAGGTTCGCGCTCTGCGTGGCCTGAAGGACATGGCGAAGTAAACCCCCCGCGCCGCGATGAAATCGCTGCGCCGTTTAGTTCAGACCTGCGTCCCGTGACAAAACCAAAGGCCCCTGACATCGCTCCGAAGTCAGGGGCTTTTTTTATACCGACTGGATTATTGCGCTTCTGAATCAAGTTATGTGGAACGCCTCTGACGCCAGGTTCGCCACCCGATTACAAACATCATCGACATCATCAACACAAAACTCGCAGCAACCTCGATTGAAATATCGTCGATTCTGATTTGCAGAATTCGCTGGCTAGCCAACATCAACCCTGCAAATGCTATTACAGGCAACACCAACGACCAGCCTGGACTCCAGCGATTGACTGCGCCGAGTCCAAGCATGGGAGGAAACACGAGTGCCAATGCGATACCCCACCGCCATCCAACCAATACCATGACCGCCACTGCAACCGCGATCCACAAAGCAACGAGTCGATCCCAACCAATAGGGAGATACGTGACGCGACCAGAAAGATGATCCGTGACGCGATGCACCAGCCAGCGTTGCAGCGTTGCGAGAATAATGGCAATCACCGCCGCATAAAACAACGGGCCATGTGTAGCTATTAAGACAGGTCGTTCCCGCAAGCCCATCGAAAATAATCCCACGGCTGATGGGAAAAAAGATGCGAGCACAATCAGTGTCGTCAACAAATCTGCCGTGGAACGGAGATGGATCGCGGCTAATGCGCCTTGCCAGAGAATAGGCCATCCTGCAGCAAGACACGCCCAACCAACAAGGATCAACTCAAAAATCCATGGATAGACCATCGATCGGGGATCATCGCCTCCACCAGCCAGAACAGGAGCTGCGTAGTGAAGTGCCAGTGCAGGCAGGCCAAAGACCAGTGCCGTCGCAAATCGGGATTTGTATTCATAAGCGATCTGCCGTCGCATCGCGGCCAGATCGTTATCAGGGCGATAGGTTGAACCGGCGCGATCACGCAGTTCGATACCGAACCCACGCGCGATGGCTGCTGCTCCGTCGATATGCACTTCCTTTAGCTCGGTAAAACCTGATCTGGCGTCAGGCTCCAGCCAGGCATATTGTCCGGTGACATCTACAGCGTTAACCAATCCTACTTTGAACCAGGCAGCGGATAGTCGTTTCCCTAAAGCCGCATCCTGCAAGCTATCAAGTATTACATACGTACGCGTCATGATGCGATGCTCGTGGATCTTTCGTTATGTGGCAAATGACGAGGCGAAATAAAAAGCCCACATTACCCTGCAAGCAAGTACAGATTGCTGCTGAGGGGCTTTTGTTCTTCACTCACCTGCACACCTTGTCTCTGATTTTCGTCTTCAGACTGCAGTGCATCATGGGTACAATGTGTATTCCCGCGCATACTTCAAGGAGAATCCGAGTTGGCGACCACCGCAGCGATCACGAAGACACAGGAAATTATTGAACGCCACGAGCAATTCATGGAGGTTAATCTCCCCCGATATGCGGTGGCAATGGTGCGCGGCGAAGGATGTCGTTTATGGGATGCGGAGGGAAAGGAATACCTTGACCTTTTCGCTGGTTTTGGTGGCAGCGTCCTCGGACACTGCCACCCAGAAATCGTCAAAGCGGTGAATCAACAGGCCCGTACTCTCTGGCACGTGGGTAACCTGTTACACACTGAACCGCAAACCCTGCTGGCGGAAACTATTGCCAAACATGGGTTTGGTGGAAAATCCTTTTTCTGCCACAGCGGGGCCGACGCCAACGAAGCTGCAATCAAGATTGCTCGTCTTCATGGCCACAAACACCCCGGCAAAAATGGACCTCGCTACAAAATCATCTCCATGCTCAACAGTTTCCATGGTCGGAGCTTTGCCACCATGATGGCGACCGGCCAGGAAAAAGTTCGCCATGGATTTGAACCGTGGCTTAATGGATTTATCAACGTCCCGTTTAATGACCTGGAGGCCATTCGGAATGTCCTCGACAATGAGACCATCGGTATCCTTGTCGAACCAATTCAGGGCGAGGGCGGATGCAACATACCTGATGACAATTATTTTGCCGCATTGAGGAAACTCTGTGACGAGCGAAATATGGTGCTGATATTTGATGAGGTATGGACCGGATGTGGTCGTACCGGCAAGTTTTTTGCGCATCAGCACTGGGGTGTGATTCCGGACGTCATGACCCTCGCCAAGGGTGTTGGAGGCGGGTTGGCGGTCGGGGTGATGTGCGCAGGACCACGTGTTTGGGACCACTTTGATTATCGCAAGCATGGCATGGTCGCGCATGCCACAACACTTGGAGGTAACTGCCTGTCGATGGCTGTCAGTGCACGGATCTTTGAGGTAATCGAGCGTGACGGCCTGCTCGCCAATGCCACCACACTCGGTGAGCACGTAGTTGACCGACTGACAAAGTTCCGCAAGAAGTGTTCTGCGATAAAGCAAATCCGCGGCAAAGGTCTCTTTCTTGGTATCGAACTGAATCCTTCTGCCAAAGATGCTTGGTTTAAGAGCGCAGCCGATGTCGTCAACAAATGTATGGAACAAGGGGTCTTAATCAACGGCACACAGAACACCGTACTCCGGCTCGCTCCACCGATTGTCATCACACGCAAAGAGCTGGATCACGGCCTGGATGTGATCGAAGCCGTAATAGCGGGATAAACTGCAAGCTTCTCGCGGGTTCATCCCGCGGCACACTCAGCGTTGCCTATGCGCAAACACGCATCGACCACCGATGATTTGCACGCCGTATCCGTATCGAGTTACGTATCGAAATGACAAGCGAGCGAAACCATTCCTGCAGTCATCGAGGAAGTATTTTATTTCTGGTTTTGCTGACACTTGGCGTATCCATGAGTTGCCAGCCTGACTCTCGTAAGGAGCCTTTACCCACATTCCGCGATCTTGGCTCGACTCGGCAAAGAGAAACAACGCCACATACGCAGCCTCAAGCCAACCGTATTCGTGTAACGCGCATCCAACTACCTGCCGAGATATCGCTCGACAACGCGTGGGCGTTAACCAAATTGCCGGATATCGATGTGAAGACGCTCGAACTCTGGCGGGACAACGGCCTGCGAGTGCGCTTACTCGATACTGCGCAAACGGAGCAATTCTCCAAAGCACTACAGCCGGTCCTAGGTTCGGAACAGCTACTGGTCATTGCCTCACGTCACGATTTAATGACAATTTCACCCAATCGTTTGCGAGGGGCCATTCATCTGCCGATCAGCGATGGCGACGGCAAAGTAACTGTAGCCGAATTACCCCCCGGCGTAACGCGATTTCTGCTCCGTATCATTTCAGACGATGACGCATACGTTTCCGTCGAACTGACTCCTCAACACTATTGGCCACGAACCACTTTGTTACCTCGCGAACCACAGGAGTCGGAGCTTGATGGATTGGTCTTTGATGCATTACGGATCCGAGTACCTTTGCCTCCAAATCAATATCTAATCGTTGGCATAGATCCTCCTGTGCCAACAGAGACTGAAACCAGTTCGAAAACCATGATTGGTGTTCCTACGTCGCAACCGACGAATCATCCTGCAACTCAACCAACCGAGCTACAGCGAGCCAGACGGTTACGGCTAGCAGACCTTTTATTAAAACTTGACTCCGGAGGTCGCCGTAAACCCCGACAAATACTGCTGGTATTTGCGCTGGCCTCGTAAGCGGCAATGCACGGTCACGGAAATACGGTCTGATTTCGCTCTCCCAATTTTCCATAAAATGTCTCCGTCAAGGAGGGCTAATGTGCTACAATTGCCTCTCCCCCTAAGGTTGCTCGCATATTCCAACGCGCGAGAACTTTTTGGTGCGGAGATTTCACCATGCCTCGGAGCCTCTTATGAGCCTGCAACAAAAGCTTCGTGATTTGTTCATTCTCGACTCGCAACTCCGCGGAATGCGGACTCGGCTCGATGGATCTACGAAACGATTAGAGAAACAGAAAACCAAGCTCGATTTGATTGAACGACAACGTGCTGAACTGGCCGATCAGATTAAACAAAACTCCGTGAAAGCTTCCGCTCTCGAAAAACAAGTCAAAGACGTTGATCTCCGGGTTGAGACGCTGCGAGCACAGATGAACAGCGTCAAAAATAATAAGGAATATTCAGCCCTGCTCATCGAGGTCAACACTTTGAAACTCGATAAAGGCAAACTCGAAGATCAAGCTCTTGAGCAAATGACTAAGGTTGATCAACTCAAGGGACAGGCCGGTGAACTTGACGGCAAAGCCGAGGAACAACAAAAACTCGTTGTCATTGCCGAAAGCGAAGTAAATAAGTCTCGCGAGGAACTGGGTACGCAACTCGACGAACTAACCGCTAAACGTGACGCTGCTGAACAGGAAGTCCCTGTCGAGGTCAGGATTCAGTTCAATAGGCTTTCTGAAATACACGAGGGTGAAGCTCTTGCCCCTGTCACCGAAGAGAGCCGTCGCAATATGGAATACAACTGCGGAGGCTGCTACATGGGGCTACCTGTAGAGCGAGTCAATGCTCTGATGCGGCGACCAGACGATCTGGTCCTCTGTCCCAGTTGTGGGCGCATTCTCTACATGGAGGAGGACCTCAAAGCTTCGTTCACCACCTCAAAATAAATCGTCAGCTCATAACGATCGTTCTCCCCATATTGGTTGTTGTCATCGGCTGATCTTTACCTCGCACCCATTTTGTCCCTTTTGATATCAGCGGATCGTGGTTGATCATTGACTATCTCACCTGCTGCCACCCACGACCCCGTTATTTATGCAAATCACGATTCACATTGATGGCGGTGCTCGCGGAAATCCTGGCCCTGCCGCCACCGGCGTGGTCATTCAGAGCGTAGAACCCGCTTTTACCCTCCATGAGGGAGGTTACTTTCTCGGTAAAGCTACGAACAATGTTGCGGAATATCAGGGACTTATTCGCGGCCTCGAACTAGCGGTTGATCTTGGTGCGACTGATGCGCGGATTTTCAGCGATTCCGAACTAATGGTTCGCCAAATCAGGGGTGAATACAAAGTTAAATCACCCGATCTTAAGCCGTTGTACGAACACGCACAGCGGCTCCTTCTTCAGATCGACCTTTGGCAGATCCAACACGTTTACCGAACTGAAAACAAGCGAGCGGACGAATTGGTGAATATGGCTATTGATGCCAAACGCGATGTGGTAGTCGTATCGGCCAGTGACTTTCTCAGTGAAGATCGTAATCCGCATCTGGCTATCCGTCGGCCACTCAGTACCACCTCGCAACAGGTTGTACCCAAGGCATCGATTACTCGACCTTCGAGCGATGTACCGGGTGTTCTTCGCTGGACAGCTACTCTCGCATCAGATGATCGTGACGGCTGTCCTGCACCGAATTGTCTTGCGGGCAAACCGTATTCTTTCACTGCAACCACTCCGCAGGGGCTATGTGTCCATGCAGCAAAAGCCGCTCTTGACAACGGCCCACTCGTGAAGGCAGATGACCATGAGACTACGAGTGAAACTAAATGCAGCCGCTGCGGCGTTATTGTAAAACTCGAAAAGCTCTGATGCTCGGCCTTGCTCGCATGAAAAGCATGACTGTTTCTTTGTTTCTCTAATTAACTTTTTCCCGCTACTTGCGGGATGTAACTGTGGCCCGAACGGCTTCTGTATCGCACATGTATAGGCGTTCCGTTACACTCGCTGCTTTCCGTTTGTCCACCAGAAAACCTCGGAGTCTCACATGATCCGTCTAGCAGTCATCGGTATGGGTAGTCGCATTACAGGCATGATCCAGCAAATGGTTGCCGTCAGCTCCGATATCGAGTTAGTCGCCATTGTTGATCCTGATGAATCTGCAGTGCGGAACAGGTTGCTTTGGAAAGGTATGCCCAAATCCGAACATGTAAAGTTTTACCCCACTGTTGACGCCCTGCTTGAACACGCTCATCAATTCGACGCTATGGCTATCGGCACCCGTTGTCATCTTCATACACCATATGCGGTAAAAGTTGCACCGACTCGATTGCCGCTCTTTCTTGAAAAACCTGTAGCCATCACAAAGGATCAACTCTCGCAACTGGCGACTGCATATCGTGGACGAGAAGATTCCGTAGTTATTTCGTTCCCCTTGCGCGTCACGCCACTCTTCACTGCATCACTCAACATCATCCGCTCCGGTCGGCTGGGAACGGTCAATCAGGTTCAGGCATTCAATAACGTTCCCTACGGCGGAGTCTATTACGGCTCGTGGTACCGCAACTATGACGAGGTGGGAGGGTTATGGCTTCAAAAAGCGACACACGACTTCGACTACATCAATCTCATGCTTGGTAAACAGCCTATCCGCATCGCCGCCACCACTACGCGCAAGATCTATGTTGGCGATAAACCGCATGATCTGGTCTGTTCCAAATGTGATCAGACTGATACATGCAAGGAAAGTCCAAAACATCTGAAGATGCGTGGTGACCCCGGCGGGATGGATGCGAATGATCATCCCTGTGCGTTCAGCCGGGATATCAAAAACGAGGATGCTGGTTCAGCACTGATCCAATATGAGAGCGGTGAGCATGTGAGCTACACACAAAACTTCATCTCACGCAAAGCGGCGGGAAGACGAGGCGCGATTATCACCGGTTATGACGCCACGCTGGAATTTGACTGGTACACCGACGAGATACGCGTGGTGGATCACCATGGAGCCAGTCGCGTGGACAAAATCAACGTCCGATCCAGTACCGGCCACATGGGCGGCGATTTTGAATTGGCGCGGATGTTTATCGAGATCATCACGAAGCAAACTCCCTCGCGCTCATCGCTGCGCGACGGCCTGCTCAGTGCTGCGATGTGCTTGGCAGCTCGTGAATCGAGTCTAACCAACACCTTCCAGCCCATTCCTACGGTGGATGAGTTACCGGGATTAACGCACGCTGCAAGACGAGAAACCGCACTTGTCTGACCTTAGCGTACGGCGAATCACATGATGTTGATCTGACAACCTCTAGTAAATCAAAGTGCTCGACATCATCGAACGGGATAAGATTAGACGTCCACGCGAGGAGTTTTATGCCATCCGCACCGCGAGATGAACTGGAACAGATGGCTGGCCATCTTAATGAGATGATCAGCAAGCTGTGGCAGTGGCATGCAGGTGATTTCTGTCCAGTGGATACGTGGTCTCCTTCGATTAATTTTTACAGGTTCGATCGACGTATCGAAGTTTGTGTTGATCTTGCGGGAGTCAATCCAAGAGATATTGATGTGCACATCCAGCCTGGTGCGCTCTCAATCCGAGGATCGAGACCAGCCCCTGAACCTAAACGGGAGGAAGGAGAGCCGATGCGAATTGAAACAATGGAGATCGACCACGGCCGGTTCTGCCGTGTAATTCAATTACCCGAACATGTGGACCTGTCTAAAGTCGAATCTCTGTATCGAAGCGGCATGCTCTGGATCAGACTTCCGTTTCGTGATCCAGGATGATCGGAACTAGTAGATAGGACCAGCAGCATTTACTACTCCGCAGTTTTGAAGATAAATCAAGCAACGCCAAAATAAAGAAAAGGATCGCCTTGTCGGAAGAGAAACCGAAACCTGAAGACGAGACATCACCCATCGGCGCACGAGTTACCACCGCCGAAGAGGTATCCACGACACCAAAGCTCGAAGGTTCCGTTACGAGTCGAGTGGCAGGTGAATCGTTGTCTCCCGCTCGTGTAGATATTCCGAATGTCATCCCAGTTCTACCAATTCGCGGAACTGTGATGTTCCCGGGAACAGTCTCCCCATTGGGCGTTGGCCGGCCTGCCAGCCGCAGGCTGCTCGATGAGTGGCTGCCACAGTCAAAAATTATTGCATTGGCAACCCAACGCGATGAATCTGAGGAAGAACCTGCTCCTGAAGGACTTTATCAGGTCGGCACCGCTGTAATGGTGCTCAAACTCATTCGTCAACCCGACGAGACGGTTTCAATCATCGTTCATGGTCTGGGACGTATTGCGTTCAAAAAGTTCATTCAGACCAAACCCTACCTCAAAGCTGAGGTGGAGCGGATCGAAGAAATTTTGCCAACTGAGCGTAAGACATTCGACGCCGCGGTGGCACAGCTCCGCGAACAGGCTCGCCAGCTCATCGAGCTTACTCCCAACGCTCCTGAACAGGCTGTCACCGTACTGGTAAATATCGAAGACCCAAGCAATCTCGCGGATTTCCTGGCGGCAAACCTGAATCTTGGTCTGCAGCAGAAGCAGGATCTGCTCGAAGAACCGGACGTCGCCAAGCGTGTCCGTGCTGTACATCAACATGTGTCGAATCAGCTTGAAATCGTCAAGCTCCAACAAAAAATTCAACAGGATGTACAGTCATCCATCGGAGAGGGCCAGCGAAAGTTTTTCCTCCGTGAACAGTTGAAAGCGATTCAGAAGGAACTCGGCGAAGACCAGGATGGCACAGGTCAGGCAGTCGCAGAACTGCGGAAAAAGCTCGAGGCCGCCAAGCCGCCGGAAAAAGTGATGACGGAGGCGATACGAGATCTCAACCGTCTCGAATCCATTCCGCCAGCCAGTCCTGAGTACTCATTGATCTTGACCTACCTTGAACTGCTCGCCGACCTTCCCTGGAACAAACGGAGTGAGGACAATCTCGATTTGAGCCGCGCGAGAAAGACGCTTGATCGCGATCACTTTGATCTGGACAAAGTTAAACGACGCCTCATTGAGTACCTAGCGGTACGAAAACTCAACCCAACCGGCCGTGGTCCGATCCTATGTCTGGTTGGCCCGCCCGGAGTAGGTAAGACCAGTCTGGGGCAATCGATCGCTGACGCGCTGGGTAGAAAGTTTGTACGCATGAGCTTTGGTGGTATCCGTGACGAAGCGGAAATTCGCGGTCACCGTCGAACCTATATCGGAGCTATGCCAGGCCGGATCATTCAGGAGATGCGTCGGGCGGGGACGAACAATCCCATCATGATGCTCGACGAGGTGGACAAGCTTGGAGCAGATTTTCGCGGTGATCCAGCCAGCGCATTGCTGGAAGTGTTGGATCCTCGACAAAATAATGCGTTCGTCGATCGCTACCTTGACGTGCCATTCGATCTTTCGCAGGTAATCTTCATCGCAACGGCCAACTACATTGGGAATGTACCCGCCCCGCTGCGTGATCGAATGGAGATCATCGACATCCCCGGCTATACGGACAATGACAAGCTCCAAATCGCGCGGAAATATCTCGTCCCTAGACAACTGATCGAGAATGGCTTGACCCGTGATAACTGCAAATGGACCCCTGAAGCCATTCGTAAAGTCATCAATGACTACACTCGCGAGGCTGGCGTACGTGAACTCGAACGCCAGATAGGAGCGGTCTGCCGTGGAGTCGCTGCGGAAGTGGCTGGGGCAAGCAAGCGAAACGGAAAAGTCTATACCGTCGATTCTGCGCTGGTGAGAAAACTCCTGGGCGCTGAGCGACATCTGCGCGAAGTAGATGAGAAGTCACGGTTACCCGGCGTGGTGATCGGACTGGCGTACACCCCTGTCGGCGGAGATATCCTGTTCATCGAAGCCACATCATTCCCCGGCAAGGGTGTCATCACCCTCACCGGACAGATCGGCGATGTGATGAAAGAGTCGGTGACGGCTGCAGTAAGTGTGTTCAAAACTCGTGCGCCTTCCTTCAACTTCGATCTCAAACGGCTGGCGGAACGGGATATTCACATTCACGTTCCTGCCGGTGCCGTACCCAAGGATGGCCCCAGCGCGGGTATCGCCATGTACACGGCGGTTGCGTCCCTTCTGCTCGATATTCCCGTGAAACCTGCGCTGGCGATGACTGGTGAAATTACGCTCCGCGGACGAGTACTTCCCATTGGCGGCGTAAAAGAAAAAAGTCTCGCAGCCATGCGAGCCGGAATTAAAACAATCATTCTGCCCGGACAAAATAAGCGGGACCTTGATGAGGTGGATGCAGAGGTTAAGCGTAAATGCAAGTTTATTTTTGTTGACATTGTGGACGAGGTACTGGATATCGCATTGGGCAAGGACGCTATCCGCAAGGCCATCCGCAGGTCTGACAAACTACTGATGAATGATCCGATTCGAACGAGGGGAAACCGCGAGATTGGGCCGGACCAAGCGGTGAGGACGGCCTAGATATCAGCAGGTTGGGTGGACACAGCAACGCTCAACCTGGGCGAGTTTGAAAGGTCATTCCCGGCGTCAAAGCAGCATCCACTTTCATCATCCAGTCCGCAGAGGCCCTCAGGATGGGTTTGTTACGCATCATTGCCGCGAACCCACTGAATGACGAATAGGGTGTACCGATTACTAGATCCGTGGATGCAAGCATCCAAAGATCCGTCAGTGCGTCTTTGATGCCATCAACCGTCGAACGTGTGTTCTTCTTAGGACGCATGTGACAGCGACCGGTCGCCAGCAAGGGCGCCAGGAACTGTTCATCACCATCGCTTACCAGAATGAATACAGCCGCTGGTCGCACTGCAGAGATATGCCGTAACATGGCTACATACCGATCCATCGGAGGCAAAGATTCTTGATACTTCTTTACAAAATCCCCTAGACGAACATGTATGCCGATGAGGGGAGCTTGAAACTTGCCGAGGAAGTCTGCTGCTGCCTCCTTAATTTCAGGAAGCGGTTCAAGGTTGGCTATAACTTGTGAATGATAAGACCCAAGCCGTGAGCCTGTGCCCGTATTTGCTTTCACATTGCTTATATCCACCAGAGCTTCCGGCAGATCTGGTAGCCACTCGACGCCTTTCCCATCCGGAAGGTTACCGTTTTCAAATGTCGATCTGCGAAATCGTCTCACTAGTCGAAAATAAAACTGCTCACACTTTTGCAATTCGCCTAATTCAGATGGTCCTCCCACAAACAGATCGCGGTAGGTTGCAAAACAATGGCTATTACGCTTCCAGTTCGTCACAAGCTTTCGCCCTGTTTTTAAGGCGTAAGCGTGAGCCAAACAATGCAACCGAAGACGATTAGCAAGCCCTGATGGCTCGCTGTAGGTCACATAGTGTAAGTTCATAAGAGTGGTAGCCTCAGTGTCTGTAACTAATACTCATATGAGTATGCTCAAAACACCAGCGCGATCGTTTAGGGCGACGTGCCCGGATCAATGCGTAAAATACACATCACACCGGTCCTGATAGATGGCCTGATTTCTTATCCCTAATGCGGAGCGCGACCGACAATCGCGGCTTAATGATGAAAGTGATCGCTCTACTCTCGCTGACACTCACACTTGCTGCGTGTGGTCCGCTCACCATGACTATCGGCGCGCCGGGTGACCAACGCCTTCAAACCACAGTAATTGAAAACCATGCTGGCGGAAACCGCGTGGCCATCATCGATCTATCAGGGTTGATCTATAACGGGAACAAACCCGCGCTGCTGCGACAAGGTGAAAATCCAGTCAATCTTCTCCAAGAAAAACTCGAAAAAGCACGGACTGATGAAAAGGTCAAGGCGGTCATCCTGCGTCTCAACACGCCTGGCGGCACCGTCACCGCCAGCGACATGATGTATCGCGAAGTCATGCGATTTAAGACACGAACACACAAGCCCGTCATCGCGCTCATGATGGATATTACCGCCAGCGGTGGCTACTACCTCGCCTGCGCGAGCGATGAAATGATTGCGTATCCAACCACCGTCGTCGGCAGTATCGGTGTAATTGTGCAGACGATCAGCTTCAAGGGCGCAATGAACAAGATTGGAATTGATGCGGAAGCAATTACCAGCGGCCCCAATAAGGATGTAGGCTCACCTCTCGTCAAAATGACGGATGAACACCGTGCAATCCTACGATCACTGGTGGACGATTTTTACAATCGGTTTGTCGATATCGTACGACAAGCGCGGCCAGAGATTCCCGCCGATCAGTTTGCCAGAATCACTGATGGCCGAGTGTTCAGCGGTGAGGATGCCTTGAAGGTCGGTCTTGTAGATCGTGTGGGTGATATTCACGATGCTTTCGAGGCAGCAAAAACTCGGGCGGGTATCCGCAATGCTGACCTCGTTATTTATCACCGCCCGCTGGAGTACGTCGGATCAGTCTATGCGCAATCTTCCGTTTCTTCCGGCAACGCGGGGACACAGATCAATCTTGCTCAATTTAATTTCGCCGAGTCTTTGAATGATTCCTCGGCTGGGTTTTACTATTTGTGGGATCCAACAATCCCATTCACACGATGAGCCGCCCTGATAGTTACGACCGACACATCCAATCTCACTACACATAAGCCGGTCGAAGTTGCAATGGTATAGGGGAATGACTGCCTACCGTTCGTTAATTACCTCTCACGAGTTCTTGTACTCCATAAGCCAAGCAGTCATTTGGCTGCATCCGAATCTCCGCATAATCTTTGCAACCTGACTGTTATTGCTGAGGTAAACTGAGGCAAGAAAACGGAGCCGCAACGCATGTCGAAACTGATAGAACTGGAATGTCCGCAGTGTAAATCGATGCTTGAGCTTGATGCTGGCTTCGCTGGCGGAGTCTGCCGCTGCTCCAGTTGCGGCACGTTGATGACGGTTCCATCTGATCCGACGCGCGAGCGGGCTGAAATGCTTACTCGTCCTGACCGTCCTGATAGTCCTGGAGGTACTCGCTCTTCTACGCCGTCATCAAATGCGTCAGCAGAATCAGGGACTACCGACCGTCCTGAAACACCGGGAGCGATCGAAACAGAGCCGGCTCCGGCGGCCTCGGCAGACACAGAAGTGTTCACAACCGCCAGCGGCAAAATCGTTCGAGTACCCAGACGATTGGTTGTCACGGCAAAAACAAAACGCAAAGTTATTCGAGGCACCATCATCACCGTATTTGTCGGTGTGATGCTGGTCATTGTGGTCGGCACCGCACTGGCTGTGTACTTTGCTACAAAGTCCGAAGCACCTGACGAGATAGAGAGCTACGAGGCACACGGCGCGTTTGACGCCAGTATTAATCCATACAAACTCAACAGCCCGAACTTCCTGACCATCCCACTGCGACGAAAGACAGTAGTTGCGATAGATTCGAGCGAGTCGAGTTCTCGGTGGATCAGTGCTATGCGGGCTGCGGTAGTGTCAGCTGCGACCAAAATCCCATCCGGTGGATTGTTTCAGGTGATTATCTGGGGTGAACAAGGCTACACCGCATTCCCGTCGGAACCCAAGCCTATGGATTCCACAGCTATTGCTGAGCTTGAGAAGTTCCTTGACGGTGTCATTGCCCGTGGCGATGCTAGTCCTTTGACAGCGGTCGAAAAAGCCATGGAGTCCCAGCCCGAACAGATCATTCTGGTTACGGGAAAAACGCTTAACCGTATTCAGATAGAAAATATCGGTGAACTGCTGGGAGAAGCCAAGCTGAAGTTCGATGCGGTGACCTTGGACACGGAATTACTCGAACTGGAAACGTTGACCAAGAAAAAGAATGGACGGTATATCAACCTGCCAACTTCACAACTCACCGAGTGGTACAAAGCTGCTGAGTGACCATCGCTACACACCGTAACCGAGAATCAGCGGGCGCAGATCTTTGAGGAATTTCGCCAGAAAAAAGTTGGCAACAATAATCGCAATAAAACTGGTGACGAACGCATCGGTTGCCGCCCGCCCGACGCCGGCTGCCCCGCTGCGGCAGTGAAATCCCTTGTAACAACTGATCAATCCGATCATCAAACCGAAAACCACCGCTTTGATCAGGCCGATCGAAACGTCGTATCCTGTCACATACTGCGCGGAGTATTGCCAATACTTGTCAGCATTGACTCCAAATCCACCAACAGTGATGAAATAACCGCCGTAAATACCCAGGAGATCAGAGAAAATTGTCAAGGCGGGAATCATAAGCAGACAAGCTACTACACGCGGGACGACAAGATAAGAGACTGGATCAGAACCCATCGCACGCAGCGCATCGAGTTGTTCGGTCACTTTCATCGTGCCTAGCTCAGCGCTAACCGATCCGCCGATACGCCCCGCCAACATGACGGCCGCGAGTACGGGACCGATCTGCTTAACTACCGAGATGCTGATCATGCCACCGAGCCGCTCAGCCATGCCGAGCTGCGCAAACTGGTCGTAGGCTTCGACGGCAAGGACCATCCCGACAAACGCACCAACCATCATGACCACAGCCATGCTCTTAGTACCGATGGAGTACAACTGCGGGAAAAGAAGGCTTGGCCTTGCCCACTGCGCTTTACCGAAAAATACCCAGCGAAATGCGTTCAATGAAAACAGCGTAAATCGACCAAAGCCATCTACAGCTTCGGAAATCTGCCGGCCCAGCATTTGCGGAAAGGCAAAAATCATGGATGCGAGTCTTGTTAATGCACCATCTGCTGTTGACTGAGTGTATGAAGTGCTTTTTCTTAACACTCACACACTCAGGAGGCTCCGAATCTTGAAATAGTCTTCGCGATCGATCGACTTACCCATTGCTCCTGCTGCATCTTCGATCTGGACCACAGTTTTGATTCCCGCAATAACACAAGTAATTCCGGGATTCATCAATGTTGCTGCAAATATTGTCTGGGGGATTGTTAACTCATACTTTCTGCCGATCATCCCCACTTCCTGCACACGGGCAGCGATCATCTTGAATCGCTCACCCTGATAGTCCGGACTGTTCTTACGAAAATCCGTAAATATCTCTGTGCCTGCGTATTTGCCGCTGAGTAATCCCATCTGAAGCGGGCTGTACACAAGCGTACCGGTATCACTCATCAGGCAGTAAGGCAGGATATCGTTTTCAATTCCTCGCTTGATCAGGCTGTACGGTGGCTGGCAAGTAGAAAACCGACCTTTGGAGTTTCCCAAGCACATCTGCTCGACAGTCCAGTTACTGGTCCCGTACGCACGAATTTTTCCCTGTTTTACAAGTAGTTCGAGAGCATCAACGATCTCATCCATCGGCGTCATTGGATCCCATGCATGACACTGATAAAGATCGATGTACTGCATATTGAGCCGACGCAAACTCGCATCGCAACCTTCGAGTATGTGTTGTCTCGATAAATCACCGATGCGTGGCCGGCCATCATCAAACCATCGCCAATAGACCTTGGTCGCGACGATAAGCTGGTCGCGTGGGATAGGCTTCAGTGCCTTTCCCATCACCTGCTCGGATAGGCCATTGCCGTAGGCGTCGGCAGTGTCAAAAAAATTAATCCCCAGCTCATGCGCACGGCGCATCGCTTTGACAAATTCCTCTTCCGGTCCGTGACCCCAGAAAGAAGTCGACAACTGCCACGAACCATAACAGATCGGTGATACCTGAAGCTCAGATCGGCCAAGACGAACGCGGTGATTGCTGAACATAAACCGCATTGTGGCGGGAAAAAACCCAATTGCAACAGAGCACAGAAAAAACCGTTTGATCTAACGTCTTAAACTTCTCTTGTTGCAACTCGCGGCAGTACCGCTGTTGCCACGTCGATGACTACTCGCTTAACCCAGCTCAAAACTAGTGGCGGCAAAGACATGCTGTGTGGTCAGCTTTAATGTCGGTTGAGGCTTCATCATTCGTATGAGTCTGCGTTGTATAACAAATCCCATTCGGCCCAGAATTTTCTCAAACCCCTCTTCTGCTAGTGCGTCGATAAACAGCGGTCGGTCAGTTGACGAGTGACTTTGGATAATCCCCTCAAGGAGATCGCATGCGTCAGCGGAGGTTTCCGCAACTACGGGGCCAATATGGTCCGCAATACGGCCCGGCTTGATAAACGCCACCCCGACTGGTTCTTGTCTTGGCTCAATCATGACATGCGTTGCGACGCCATGCTCAGACTGAATGTGTTCAAGAAGTGAGGTCCGATCAACTTGTGCTTTTTCATTAACCCATTCAATCACAGGCGAAGTCAAATGTGTAATAACCGATTTCTCCCCTCGCGTGATATGGGAGGAAAAGTCAGAAATTTGTGTCTGATTACTCGGCTGGCGTAACCAGCGATTGATAGCACAGATGTCTCTAAAGCCACGTTTGAGATAGACCGGCCATCCCAGATCCGTCGCATCCAGGCCAAGACAATTGATACCCAGCTCATCAGCACGAGTCAGCATGGCATCAAAAACTGCCCCACCCAAGCCGCGTCCACGGCATGACTCGTCCACCAGAAGCATTCCAAGCCATCCAACTGCTGTGCCATAGGTCGCCAGTGTTCCAGTCACCACTAACCGATCACCCTCCCAACCCGCGAGGCAAGTTGTGGGATAGAGATCAAGCAGGCGCTTCCAGTCGGCTTCCAGTTGATTCCATCCAGCCTGACTGCTTAGACGCATCGCGGCTGGGATCTCAGCAATTGTGAGGGGACGAATTGCAAGCATGAATTAACCGCGGCAATCGCAACTTAGACCCAACTCTCCCGTTCGTCACGAACGAAAGTAATCCTCAACCTTTTTTTCGAACTACGTAAGGGAAGTCGCCGTTTTTTGCAGCAGACAATTCTGTGAGCACGGGTACAAGACCATTGACCAACTGCTCGAATACCTTCTTCCCCTTCTCTGCGGTGGACTTCCGCGGATCGCCGGTCCCCGTATCCTTGGTCAGTGCACGCCAATCGCGTGGTGCCCATACTCCTTGCGTTGTATTGAAGCTCTTAAGTTTGAATGGGGTAGCGGAACCGTCACCCGCGGTCTCAATGGAGACCCACTCAGGTTTCAGATGCAGCATGATCGAGGTTTCAAACTCGTTAGCATGATCTCCGCCGGTATCATCAAGGAGATGTTCGTAAGGTGCTGTCTGATAGCCATTCACCTGCACAATAAAAATCGGCAGATCAAGAACCACATCACGGATCATCTGTTTGAAATCATTTCCGCCATGAAAGTTCATGACTACAAGTCGATCAATACCCTGCTTTACGAGACTGTCTGCAACGTCGAAGAGTACCGCGTACTGCGTCCGACTTCGCATGGTGATGGTTGAAACCTGATCGAGTTGAAGGTTGTCATTACCAAATGGAATCGTTGGCAAAAGGATGCACTTTGCACCCAGCGCATTCGCTTTTGCGACGCCAGCCTCGCTGATCGCCGTAGCCTCGATCACATCAGTGCCGTATGGCAGGTGATAGTTGTGCGCTTCGGTTGCACCCCAAGGTAAAACCGCCACGTTTGGCTTGAAATCAAGAAGCTGGCGATAAGACGCCTCGTGAAGTACGTACGGTCGAGCGCGGTATGTCATGAGGAAAGAATTGGTTGTTGGGGGTTCATGGCTGACGCCTGTCAGGGGTGGCGCCAACGGTCCCCGCCTGAAGTTCTGAACCCTGTTAAGGGTGAGCGACGGGATTCGAACCCGCGACTCCCGGGACCACAACCCGGTGCTCTACCAACTGAGCTACGCCCACCATGTGCAGGCAAAGTCTAGATTTTATGGAGACTTATTTCAAGCCGTAGTCACCGGACCTTCCATGATTTAATGATGTTCCTTCGTTGCTTTGCCGGGAATGGTTTCCTAAGATCGATTTCTTGCCCTCCGGAGGTCCAACTCAGGATTCCATCACAATGGCCCAATCCCCCCCTACTCGGACTGCTGAAGTAACTGACAAGATGCCTGACGTTCAGGCTGCTCGCGATGCCCGTAACCTTGCCATCGACAAGGTAGGCGTCAAAAACATCACCTACCCCATCACGCTTCACAGCCCCGCCACCGGCGGCTTGGTTCACACCGTCGCCAGCGTCAACATGTATGTCGGCCTTCCTCATTACCAGAAAGGCACTCACATGTCGCGGTTTCTTGAGGTACTCAATCGGCATCATGAGTCCATCCGCTCTGACCAGATCATGAAAGTTTGTCGCGACATGAAGGAACGCCTCGAAGCTGAAGAGGCACACCTCGAACTGCGCTTCCCTTATTTCATCGATAAGAAAGCTCCCGTTACGGGTGCGCCGGGCAAACTTGATATACAAGTCACTTTCGAGGTCACCAGTGCTGCTACGGATGACTTCATCATGGCTGTCAAGGCACCCGCAAAGAGTCTGTGTCCCTGCTCAAAGGAAATCAGCGATTACGGCGCGCACAATCAACGATGTCTGATTGAAGCCCGCGTACGTTTCGCCGAAGGAAAGAAGATGTGGATCGAGGAGCTTTTCGATGTCGTTGAGCATGCCGCCAGCACACAGGTATTTGCGGTACTCAAGAGGCCGGACGAAAAATGGGTAACCGAAGCCGCATACGACAACCCGAAGTTTGTCGAAGACATCGTTCGTGATCTGGCCCTTGCGATGGATGCGGAAGATCGAATCGCTTGGTATCAGGCTAACAGTGAAAACTTCGAGTCAATCCACAATCACAATGCCTACGCGCTCATTGAGAAGGACAAACGCAAAAGTCGATGAGCCTGAGCTCTCCTTCAATGGGTGACTGCCGTCCAGAAATATGAAGTACTCCTTTATTCTCTACTCTCACGCTGGATGCTGTCTGTGTGATCGTCTGGAAGAGATGATTACTCCGTACCTCGCAAAGCAGCGAAAGACGGGCGAGGTGGAGCTACTTAAACGGGATATTGCTGACGATATCGCATGGTTTGAGGCATACCGCGATCGAATCCCCGTTCTGACATTGGGTAATCATGTCGTACTTGAAGGCAGACCCAGTGAAGATGATGTACGGCAGGCATTCGCTGAACTCTGGCATTAAAAGCAACCCACTTTTATTCACCGGCGGCAAATTGCATATTTTTGGGAATCACCCAGGATAACGGTTATACTTTTGTTGACCTTATCGACATCGATATTGCAATCTTTACGACCTTGTGACGCTCGGGGAGCGCGCAGCCATTCAACGCCATAAAATTGAACGTATGTCTAAGAACCTTATCGCTTTACAAAATAAATTTCTTGGTCATGGGCAAACGGTCTATGACCGGCTGTCCACCCTGTTCGATACCCAAGGCTTTATCAGTGACGACGATATTCTGAATCTCGCCAGGGAGCACAACCTCCCACCACAGCTCGTTCGCACGACCGCCAAGTTTTATGAGGAACTCTCACACGATAAGCCTGCGACTAACGTCATCAAAATATGTAACGGTGAAGCCTGTCATGCAGCCGGATGCAAATCGCTCGAATCTGACCTCTGTGCCGATCTAGGGGTCGAAATAGGTAAGACCTCCGCTGATGGTTTACGAATCGAACACGTCACTTGCCTGGGATATTGTGGGTTGGGCCCCAACGCGATGATCAATGGCCAGCCGGTTTCACTTGCCAACCAAGCCGACCGCAAAAAGATCACTAACTACATTCGCACTGGTAAATCACACGGCATCGCCGAACCTACAAACGACATCTATCTTCCACTCAATGGCAAGCCTCGCATTCTGATGCGACATCTGGACCATGATGTAGTGCCACTGGAAAAAGCGCGGGCAGCCGGTATTTACAAGTCGATTGAAAAAGCAGTATCGACCATGACACCGTCACAAGTACTCGAGCAGATCGAGCTATCGCATCTGCGAGGGCGTGGCGGCGCAGGATTTCCTACCGCAACCAAGTTACAGACTGTCGCGGCAAGTCCTGTGGATAAGACCTGCAGAAGATTTGTCGTAGTCAACTTCGACGAAGGTGACGCGGGAGCGTATATCGACAAAGAGCTCATCGAGCGCGACCCACACACGCAACTGGAAGGAATCCTGCTGGCAGCATTCGCTTGCGGCGCGCAAGAGGCCATCATTTACGCTCGATACGAATACCCGCGTGCTCGCGCAATTCTCGCCAATGCAATTGATGAAGCCAAAACGGCTGGGCTTGTCGGGTGTCCACTCTTTGGATCAAAGTTTGCGTGTGATATCCGCATCGTAAGAGGACAGGGAGCGTATATTTGCGGAGAGGAAACGAGTCTGTTGCGATCAATTGAGGGGTTGCCTGCTCTCGTTAGTACGAGGCCGCCTTTCCCGGCAGTAAAAGGGCTGTGGGGTTGCCCGACAGCAGTCAACAATGTCGAGACTATTCAGAATCTTCCTTGGATTATTGAACACGGCGGCGATGCATACGCGAAGTACGGGAGCGGTCGGTCACGCGGGACCAAAGCTGTAAGCCTAAACAGCCGCGTGAAGCGACCAGGACTGTACGAGGTTGAACTTGGCATTACTATCCGGGAATTGATTTTCGATCTAGCGGGCGGAATGGCGGAAGGACAGCGATTTAAGGCTTTTCAAGTCGGCGGGCCGTTGGGAGGCATCCTTCCCGAAAGTAAACTCGACACAAAACTGGACTTTGAAGAACTCGCCAAGGCTGGTGGAATCCTGGGACACGCCGGTATCGTCGTCTATTCGCAGGAGGATGACCTCTTTGAAATCTGCCGCGGACTGATGGCATTTTGTGCAGTGGAAAGTTGCGGTAAATGTTTTCCCTGCCGTATCGGCTCCGTCCGAGGAACGGAATTGTTTGACCAAATGAAGGCAACCGGCGTTACCGATGCCCGTTTGAATTTACTATCCGAACTTTGCGAGACGATGAAATACGGATCGCTTTGCGCTTTAGGAGGGATGATCCCCGCGCCGATCGAGTCGTTGCTGGAACATTTCCCCCAGGAAATCAACCAATATCGACAGATGGAAAAAGTCTGAATCAACACTTGATCCCGCACATGTTAAGTCTAAGCCTGAATAATCACATGAAACTCGCAGGAGAGGTGGTACTGGCTAGATAACGATTGCGATCGACGCGAGGAATATGCGTCACCCTGAGGAATGTGGACATGATTAAAGCTAATCCTGACGTCACGCCAAAGATCAAAGCGTTGATTGACGGTGTTGAGGTGAATGTTTCAGCGGGGACCACCATCCTCACCGCATTACGGTCTTTAGGTAAGGAAGTGCCGACGCTTTGCTATTCCGACCGCCTTGCTCCATACGGGGCGTGTCGCACTTGTCTAGTCGAGGTTGAAGGTCGCAAGCCAGTCGCATCATGCCATACACCTGTTGCAGCTGGTGCGCATTACAAAACCCATACGCCGCTACTCACGCGCCTTCGCAGAAATATCACCGAGCTGATTGTCAGCGACCACCCTCTTGAATGTCTGGATTGCACCGCCAACGGTCGATGTGACCTCCAGAAGTTAGCGCAGCAGGTTGGACTGCGCACGCCGCGTTATGAAAACCCGCGTGTACACACGCCTCCCAACGATGATTCGCATCCCTTCATCAAGCTGGAGATGAGCAAGTGTATCGGTTGCGGCAAATGCGCACGAGCGTGCGATGAAATTCAAGGATCATTTATTCTCGGAATGTCCGGCCGTGGGTATGACGTAAAAGTCATCGCAGGCAACGATACCAGTTTTGAAAAAGCTGATTGCGTCAGTTGCGGGCAATGTGTCTATGAGTGCCCGGTTGCTGCACTCGAAGAACCGGGAACGCGTCTCTTTGGCTTGCCGGATAAACAGGTGGCAACGACCTGCTCGTACTGCGGCGTAGGTTGCTCGTTGATCGTCAATGTGAAAGATGGCAGCGTCGTCAATATCGAACCCAACCCCAAAGGCTCCGCCAACAAAGGCCACACTTGTGTAAAAGGCCGATTCGCTCATCAATTTGCCCATTCAAAGGACCGCCTTCACACACCGTTGATCAAGGTGCGTAACGCGGATGGCTCCTCCGGCGGTTTTCGTGAGGCGTCCTGGGACGAAGCTCTGGATTTGATTGCCCGAGAATTTACGAAGACAAAACAAAAGTACGGCCCGGATAGCTTTGCGGCTATCAGTTCATCTCGCTGCACCAATGAAGAAAACTACCTGATGCAGAAGTTCGCACGGGTAGTCATGGGCACCAACTCGATCGACAACTGCTCACGTGTCTGTCACTCCCCTTCCGCCCATGCGCTGGGACAAGCCTTGGGAACAGGTGCGGGGACCAATAGTTTTCAGGATGTTCATGAGTCGGATGTCATCATGATCGTCGGGGCGAACCCGACCGAAGCCCACCCGGTGTTTGGTGCTCGCATCAAACAGGCGGTACTCAAGGGTTGCAAGCTCATCATTCTCGACCCTCGAAACACTGAGTTAGCCAGACTCAGCGACGTACATATTCCGCTCCGTCCCGGATCAAACGTGGCCGTCATCAATGCGATGCAGCATGTATTGATTACCGAAAATCTGATCGATCCCGACTTCATCGCACAGCATACGGAGGGCTACGAACAACTCCGAAAGGAAATCGCGGACAGCACCCCGGAATGGGCAGCCGAGATTGCTGCAGTTGAGCCGGAATTAATTCGTCAGGCTGCCCGTCTTTATGCCAGCGGTGCGGCGGCCCAGATTCTCTGGGGCCTAGGGGTCACTGAGGCCGGACATGGATCGAACGCGGTTTTCGGGTTGATCAACATGGCGGCCATGACTGGAAATATCGGTCGGCCGGGGACAGGAACCAAT
Source organism: Phycisphaeraceae bacterium (assembly GCA_020851465.1). Lineage (NCBI taxonomy): Bacteria > Pseudomonadati > Planctomycetota > Phycisphaerae > Phycisphaerales > Phycisphaeraceae > Phycisphaeraceae bacterium. Next base: position 679,494 of record JADZCR010000006.1, read on the forward strand.
CCGATCCGCGGCCAGAACAACGTCCAGGGGGCCAGTGATGTCGGTGCCCTGCCAAATGTCTTCAGCGACTACCGTGCAGTTACAGACCCACAGGCGCGTGCGGATCACCGTGCAATCTGGGGTATCGAGCCGCCATCGAATAAAGGATTGCGCATACCCGATATGTTTGACGCAGCCCACCGCGGCAACCTCAAGGTGATGTACATCCTCGCGGAGGATGTCGCGCAATCAGATCCAAACACCGCGCATGTCCTGAGCGCACTCGAATGCCTTGAGTTTCTTGTCGTTCAAGACATCTTCATGAATGAAACAGCCAAGTTAGCTGATGTTGTACTACCGGGTACGACGTTTCTGGAGAAAAGCGGAACCTTCGTAAATAGCGACCGCCGCATTCAACGTGTGCGACAGGCCATCGAACCACGTCCGGGCACGAGAATTGATGCCGATATCACCAATCAAATCGCAAGAAGGATGGGCGTGGACCTTCAGGCGGACAACGGGCCTGGCACACCTGTCAATCCTTCGAAAGTCATGGATGAGCTATCACGCCTGACTCCCAACTGGGGCGGAGTCAGCTACGAACGCTTGGAAAAACTCGGATTCCTCCAATGGCCCTGTTACAACAAGGATCATCCGGGGACAGAAATCGTACATCAGGATGGCAAGACGCTGCGGCCAAACCAAAAGGCCAAACTAACCGTTACCCACTGGCAGGAACCAGGCGAACTGCCGGATGCGGAATATCCATTCATGCTCACAACCGGACGCATGCTCTTCCACTACAACGTGGGGACAATGACACGCCGCACGGATGTTTCACAACTGCAACGGGCGCGAGAGGAAACACTACGTATCCACCCAAGCGATGCCCGACGGCTCAAAATTACACAAGGAGAAATGGTGCTCGTGACATCGCGTCGTGGCTCAGTCAAGGTTAAAGCAGAAATTACACGCGCCACAAATCCCGGTACGTTATTCATGACTTTTCACTTTCCTGAATCACGCACAAATTTGCTCATCAGCAGCGCGGTGGATGAATTTACGGGTTGCCCGGAGTACAAGGTCAGTGCAGTCAGAGTAGAGAAGATTGAAAAAGCAGACCCATCTGCGCCTCTTCGATCAATGACGGGAGCCAGCGAGGAATTAGCAGGGACAAGATTGAAACCCAACGGCTGATCGTTGGAAAAATATCGCTTACAAATCTTGTTACTGAATTGATGATTGTCCGAGTTGAGATATGAAAGTCATGACTCCCACGCTAACAGTCTGATCCTTCACTTAACCCTTTATCTGATTGAGTTGGGCAGTCAATAACCGTGCAATGGATTCTTTCACGGGTTCAGGTTGTCATCCAGAAGGCATACCAACCATGCGGAGTTCTGATCAATGAGCAGCGGTGGTCCCAATCATGCATCCGCAGCTCGTGAGGTACTCCGTATCGACGGCACGCAATCCTCTCGCACCAGCGATAGGCTCGCCATCGAGGAGCCTCTGGAAATTCGCATCGGTAATGAACCGCTTTCGATCACCATGCGTACACCCGGTCACGATACAGAGCTTGCAGCAGGCTTTTGTTTCACTGAAGGTCTCGTGCGACATGTTGATGATCTCGAAAGTGTCGAAATGTGCGGAGAGGCGACATTCGGCAATGTCGTCATCGTCAAGCTCAGCGATGAAGTGTTGAATCAACGGGCGGCCAAGATCCAGTCCGCGAGACGAGACATCTACATGTCCAGTTCGTGCGGTCTCTGCGGAAAGCAGACTCTCGACCGTATCGAACAGCACATTCCACCTATCCATGGGAAGTTTTGCGTCTCCAGCAACGTGCTCGACACCCTGCCGGAAATTATGCGCAAGTCCCAGGCGACCTTTGACCAGACCGGCGGCCTTCATGCGGCAGGCCTTTTTACCCCGACAGGTGAGTTGCGCGTGATACGTGAGGATGTCGGCCGGCATAATGCTGTGGATAAGGTTGCCGGTTGGGCGGTGCTGACGAATCAGATTCCACTCGATCCGGCGATTCTGCTTGTGTCCGGTCGGGCAAGCTTTGAAATCATCCAAAAAGCTGCGATGGCAGGCATTGCGATGGTGTGTGCCGTCAGCGCCCCAAGTGGGCTGGCGGTGGACTTCGCAGCCCGTGTGGGCATGACACTGGTGGGATTCCTGCGTCCCGGTCGAATGAATGTGTATCACGACCGAGGGCGCATTACTCAGTAGACCTGTGATTTTGTTGCATCGCCTACGACTGAGTTTTACACGCGATTATTCCCGGATAAAGTTTCCTCCGCATGGCCGAACTCCTCCTCCCCGCAGCCGAGCGAAAACCACTACCGCTCTGGCGTAACTTCAATTTTCAGATTCTCTGGCTCAGCGTGGCTGCGGCTGGTTTCGGCGACCGCTTCATCCATATCGCGGCGTGGTCCATGCTCGGGTATTACGTCACGGGTTCGCAGGGGGCGAGTATCACGGCTGGCGTTTCGTTCTTTTTCTTTCTTCCCTATGTGATCCTCGGAACTCCCGCCGGCTGGCTGGCTGACACGCTACCGAGAAAGTGGATCATGTTCAGTTGCGATCAAGGTCGCGCTATCGTGCTGTTTACCGCGATGGCTCTGGCCCCAGCAGGCGCACTGGTTGCGCTGCCTGTCGAACACCACTGGAAAATCTATGCGCTCGTCGCAGCCGTCGGAGCGCTCGCCGCAATTTTCAGCCCCGCCAAAGCCGCGACGGTGCCTCAGGTGGTCCCTGCCAATCAACTTCAGCCGGCCAATGCCATCGTTCTGGGCATTGCCGTCATTGCGTCGCTCATCGGCTACGTTATCGGTGAACGGATCATCAGGGAATCGTCCGTTAAGGTTGGCCTGAAGTTCGGCGGGGCTGTGTTCGTCGTCAGTGGAATGCTTTTCGCATTTCTTCGATTACCCAAACGGGAAACCGCGGATCGCCCTGAGCGTGGCGAATTCCGTCGAATGATTGACGCTGCTACCTACACGATTCAACATAAACCGGTCTTCGATCTCACACTGCTGACGGTGCTTTTCTGGGCGGCAGCCAATGCATTTCTCGCTGCCATCGCTGCACTATGCAAGTCGCGATACAACTATCCCGAAGGCACCGCCACCATGATGGCGGTTCTTGGTTCGGGAATGCTCGCCAGCAGCGTTTGGGTCGCGTGGATAAATGCTCGCCGTGAATCAAGCTGGTTTGCGATGATCAACATCATCCTCTCGGGTATTGCCATTTTCGCAGTGTCGCTGAGTCGTTCGTATGGACTAGGCCTGGTTCTCGCCTTTGCGGTCGGATTTTTCGGTAATGCGGCCATGATTATCGTGGCGACACTGACACAATCGATCGCTCCGAACTACATCCGTGGTCGGGTCTTCGGCGTGAGAGACTTTGTTTCCACCGCATCGGCGGTCGCCGTTAATCTGGTTATCTGGCTTTTACCTGATGCCGACATCTGGATGGTACCGGCACTTTATGTTCTGGCAGCTCTGTTGATTTTTGTCGGCGCTCGCGGGTTGTGGTCTCAGATATCACGAGGTCCATTACCAGATCCCTCAACCAATATTTTTGCTCGGATCGATCGCTCTTATGCCTTGGTCTGGCATCGCTTGAAATGGATTGGCCGCGAAAATGTACCAACAACAGGCCCTGTTATTCTCGCTGCCAACCATACTGCGGGAGTTGATCCTTTCCTGATGCAGGCTGCTGTGCCGCGGCTTATTCGATGGGTAATGCTCGACACATATCGCTACCGCTTCGCCAATGTGTTATGGAACGCGATCAATCCCATCGCGATCAATCACAGCACGGGGGACCTGTCAAAGCTCCGTCGCGTTCTTGAAGCTCTGACCGCGGGTGGAGTTGTCGGTCTCTTTCCTGAAGGCGGGATACAGCCGTCAGACCGTGAGCTTCAACCCTTTCAACCCGGAATCGCCATGCTCGCCGTGCGTAGCGGAGCGATAATCGTGCCGGTCTGGATCGATGGAACACCTATATCTAGGCGGATGCTGTGGCATTTCGTGATGCCAAGTCGATCACGAGTTATTTTCGGCAAGCCTTATAAACCCGATCCCCAACAGGATTATCACGCCATCGTAGATGATTTAAGACAACGGATGCTGGATCTGGCAAACAGTATGCCTTGATAGCGCTGTTCACATACACGGGGGCAACGGCAAAACATGACGCTTGCAACTGTCCGCATGTCATCTGTAATCTGTCACTCTTAACTCATGGAGGCTCTTATGGCTCGTCCCGTCACACTCTTTACCGGTCAATGGGCTGATCTTTCGTTTGAAACCATCTGCCAGAAGGCGAAATCCTTCGGATACGACGGTCTTGAACTCGCCTGCTGGGGCGATCACTTCGAGGTCGATACGGCTCTCAAGGACAAGAACTACTGCAAGAAGAAATGGGAGATTCTCAGCGACCACGGTCTCACCGCGTATGCCGTGTCATCGCACCTGGTCGGTCAGGCCATCTGCGACAACATCGACGAGCGACACAAACTGATACTGCCCTCTGATGTTTGGGGCGACGGCGACCCCGAAGGAGTTCGGAAGCGCGCCGCGAAGAAAATGATGGATACTGCCAAAGCATGCCGGTTGTTCATCAACGCCAAACCTAAAGAAGCAGGTCGTAAGGCATTCCCTGCTGTCGTTAACGGCTTCACCGGCTCATCGATCTGGCACAGTATTTATGCGTTCCCTCCCACGGATCAGAATTATTGGCAAAAAGGCTTCGACGACTTCGCCAAGCGCTTCAAGCCGATTCTCGCGGAGTTTGATAAGCAGGACGTGAACTTCGCGTTAGAAGTCCATCCGACGGAAATCGCATTCGATATCGCATCGGCACAGCGAGCGGTAGAGGCTGTCGGACGACATAAACGATTCGGATTTAACTACGATCCCTCACACCTGGGTTATCAGGGTGTGGACTATGTGAAATTCATTCGTACCTTTGGGGACCGCATCTATCACGTACATATGAAAGATGTCTGGTGGGGACACGGTGATGGCACCATCGGCGTGTTCGGCGGACACGTCAGTTTTGCTGATGCGCGACGATACTGGGATTTCCGTTCATTGGGTCATGGCGATATCAAGTTCGAGGACATCATCGTCGCACTAAATGACGTTGGCTATGCGGGGCCGCTCAGCGTCGAGTGGGAAGACAGCCGTATGGACCGTGAACATGGCGCGACCGAGGCTGCTGCGTTTGTGAAACGTGTGGACTTCAAACCGTCGCAGATCGCCTTTGACGCGCAGTTTGATCGTTAAGCTGGCACCTGACAGCAAAAGTCACGAATGAACTGATGAGCGTGATGGCCATCCCGTCACTCCGGGATGCGCCATACCTTCACTTTTGTACAATCCTTCCGTCATGGGTAACCCCTACATCATCTGGGCGGTCATCTTTCTAGGCGTCGCACTGGTACTTTTTTTCTGTGAGGTATTCATCCCGTCAGCGGGAATCATTGGAATCGCTGCCGCATCGTGTCTGGTCATTGGCATCGTTTTGTTATTCAAGGTCGATACCACTGTGGGGCTTGTCGGTGCGTTGATCGCTATCCTTTGCTTACCGCTGCTGTTCTTTGTCGCGATCACGCTCTGGCCCAACACTCCGATTGGAAAAATTCTCACGCTCAATCATCAAACCAAGCCGGAGCAGTCGCTCGACTCGACCGGACGGATGGCCGTTTCCACAACCGGGCCGACGGCTGGCACCAAGGGAACCGCGTTGACTGACCTTCGCCCCGTGGGAATCTGCCTCATTAATAGTCAACGTGTCGAGTGCCTGGCTGACGCTGGCGTAATTCGTTCCGGAACTGCGATAAAGGTCGTACTCAATGACGGGATGCAGGTAAAAGTACGACCTGATGAATCCTGAATCTTCGTGATGGTAATGTTGAACGCCCGCTGAAAACTTTAGCGGTCAACACTTGAGCAATGAATTGCAGCGAATCAGGAACCCAGTGCGGTAACACGCTCGCTGGTAGTGCCGATCGACGTAATGCGGATACCAAAGTTTTCACCGACCTTAACGGCAACTCCCCTGCCGATCACTTTGTTATTGGCCAGAAGCTCCAATTCATCTTCGGCAGACTTGGTCAACTCAAGTATTGCGCCGGGGCCAAGCGCTAGCACGTCATCCATCGGCAGGAATCGCTCCCCTACCTGGACGATGACCGGCACAGTAAGCTTGAGAATTGTCTGCAAATCTGTGGGCATGTGGTCATTATCGGCTGGGCTGTTTATTCGTCTTGACGAGGATTGTTGTTGGTGCGGACGCATGACTCCGCGTCAATCGTAGCGGCAACCAAATGCCCGCTCAGCCAGATCCACTGCTTTCGCCAGAGCTGCTGCCTTATTAACCGTCTCCTGATGTTCCGCGTCAGGGTCACTGTCAGCCACGATACCCCCACCAGCCTGTAGATGAACGATCCACGGCTTTTTTCCCTTGTCATGACCCACACTCGCTGCGGCAGGCATGATGACCATGGTCCGAAGTGCAATGGCCATATCCATATTGCCCGCGAAATCAGCATATCCCACCGCACCGGCATATGGACCCCGCCTTGCCGGTTCCAGCTCGTCAATAATCTGCATTGCGCGCACTTTCGGAGCACCGCTGACCGTGCCGACCGGCAGAGCGGTACGCAGAGCATCCCAGCACGTAGCACCATTGCGCAGTTTGCCAGTGACCGTCGAACTGATGTGCATGACGTGGCTATAACGCTCGACCACCATCACATCCGGCAAGTTGATTGATCCTGGTTCCGCGACACGGCCAACATCGTTGCGTCCCAGATCAACCAGCATGATGTGTTCCGCACGCTCTTTGGGGTCGGCAAGCAGTTCTCTTTCCAACGAATCATCTTCCGTCTTATCCGTGCCACGTCGACGAGTTCCAGCTAATGGCCGATTCGTTACCACGCCATTGTGTACCCGACACAAAATTTCCGGACTCGATCCAACCAACATGCCGCCTGCAATCTGGAGATAGAACATGTATGGAGACGGATTAACGATGCGCAGAGCGCGGTAGATATCGAACGGGTCCACTGCGGTACGTAACTCGAATCGCTGGCTGGGAACAACCTGAAAAATATCTCCAGCGGCGATGTATTCCTTCGCCTTGAGCACCGCCTTCTGATAGCCTCCAGCCCCCATATTGCTCGCAGGTAGCCTGGGTGGCGGACTTGCAAGGTCAACATCTCCAACTTCCAACTCCGCGGTGCCCGGAGCTAATCGCGGCGGTGTTTCTATACGGGTTACTAGATCGTCCAGTTCCCGGGACCCGTGGTGATACGCAGCTTCGATCGAGTCGAATTGATCTACCAGCACGTTCGTGATGACGAGCGTCGTTTTTTGAACATGGTCAAACGCTACAAGTTGTCGGTACATCCCCATGTGCAAATCAGGCAGCCGACGATCATCGCGCGGCGGAGAAGCAAGTTTTTCGCCTTCGAGATAACGCACCGTGTCATAGCCTGCGAATCCAACCCAGCCGCCCGTGAAATCCGGCAGGCCGGGCAACGCTGCGTAACGGTCATGGCTTGTCAGTTTGTGTAATTCAGCCAAAGGATCATCACTGTGGAATTGCTTCGATCGTTCAGGACGATCCCGATCAATGAACTGAACCTCGCGATCATGCGCGATGATCTGCAACTGCGGCTGCGCACCGAGAAAACTGTAACGACCTATACGATCTCCCCCGACAACCGACTCGAAAAGAAAACTGGGAGCCATCCGCTCGTCTGGCCGAACAAGCCGTCGATAGGCGATCACAGGGGTGATCTGATCACTGACCAATCGTCGGAACATGGGCACGACACGACTGCCAATGGAATGACGAGATACTCCAGTAGCACGATCCGGCACTTCGAGCGATTGTGCGAGTCGAGTAAAGGTTACGAGATCAGGCAGATAGTAAGGCATGGTGGTGTTGAAAGTTACGAGGAATAGATCAACGGATACACGTGACGCGTTTACATTGCGGTCATCGCCACATCACTTGATCTCGCCACCACCGGACGTCCATGGTTTCTCGCTTATTCGTAGAGGCTTACTCTGTCGGTCGTCGCTGCATGGTCGTTTAAGTCAACAGCCAGTGTTTACGGTTCACTCATCGAGCGGCTCGGATTCGATATTGGCCGCTTCGCCCTTGGCTTTCTTTTCGTGATACTTTTTCAGCCAGGTTTCCCAGCTTTTACCTGCTGCGGTATCACGACCGGAAAAAATCAGGCGCGTAATCTGTTGATATTTCACATGTATTCGCTCGTTACTGTCTCGAGGAATCAGCCGAACGTAAGGTTCCGGAACATCACTGCGGCGATCAAAGATGTAACCCTCAATGACCTTACCTTCGCTGGTGTGAATGGTTACGTCACCTCGGTAATCAAACGCCTGATCCATAGCTTCCCGCCGCTCGGCCTCGGTCGCCAGTGCGGGGATCGCGCCTTCATACGTAATCCGAGATGGAGCCGAGGATTCAGCCATGGAACAATATTTTACGACAAGTCAGACTTAGACGCATCTGGAACAATACTGGCAGCCGTACTTCAATTGCATCGTCGAATCGCGGATCGATGAAATCAATCCCTTTGAACGGTTCTTTCAAGTTTTCAGGTGTAGAGATCGGCAGAAGGTAGGCGGCTATGTCCATCCGAGCCACTGATTTTTCTTCTTATGGCTCCCATGACTCTTGACATCGCGGGCGATTCCATCAACACTAGCATGCGTTCACATGGAGGTGAACCCTATGAATGAATCATCTGCTGCTGTTTCTTCTTCTCCCGTCCACTTGAGCCGCGAACAAATTCTTCAGGTAACAGCGAATTGCCTGCGAGATTACGGCTACGACGCGACAACGATCCGGAAAATTGCCGGCCAACTCGGCTGTGCGGTGGGATCGATTTACCGTTACTTCACCGACAAGCGAGAGCTGTTATCAATCGTAACACAGCAGATGCTTGAGCCGGTTGCAGTAATGGCCCAACAGGGAGCGCAAATAGAACAATCGGTGCGGATGTACCATCAGGTCGCCTCGCACATGCCGGAGACCTACAGGCTGATGTTCTGGCTGGTCTGCCCGGAAATGCCCACCGCAGACACCGATGCAACTAAGCTGCCGGAGATCGTGCAACAAACTATCGATTGCTGGGCTGAAAAGATCGGGATGGCTTCCGCTCAGACCGTCTGGGCATTAGTCCATGGCTTCATCCTGATGGGACGCGATGCTGACGCAATGCTCGCGGTGGTCCAGCCAATCTGGAAGTCCGCGGAACGATCGAAAACCATTCCCGTGTCCAAAGCGAATAGACCGACGATGGACGAATCATCAGAAGAATCATCGGTAGCAGAACCAAGCATCGTCATTCTGGCGAAAGAACCGATGATGCCGAGTTCAGACCGTGCGACAGCCGGACACCGACCCGTTGCGATTACCAGCGACACAGTTCCGGCAGGTCAGGCCGACGATGTGTGTCTGCTTTGAATTGCTGTTCAATCCTGAACCACGTCTGACATGATGGGTGTGTATCGCCGCTTTTTTTTGGTTCTGACTCCATCAGCAGAGGCAACCACATCCCAATCAATACTCACTTGCGATCTGTTTCCTGCCATCGCTAAACTTCGCGCATGACCGATGAATCGCTCACACTGTCCTGTCCAGCCAAGGTAAATCTCGCACTGTCCATCGGTGCTCCACTGGCTAACGGCTACCACCCGATCGCCAGTTGGATGGTCGCGGTGCAATTTGCTGATCTGCTGACGGTATCACGGTCAGATGCAGCCGCTTCCCAATTCAGTATTCGGTTTGACGCTCAAGCACCTGTTCCCGGCACGGTTGATTGGCCTCTGGAAAAGGACCTGGCATATCGAGCACTCGGATTGCTTGAGCAACATGTGGGGCGAAATCTGCGGGTCAAGGTTGACCTGCAAAAGCGGATACCTGCCGGGGCTGGCCTTGGCGGCGGTTCGAGCGATGCAGCAGGAATGCTCGTTGGCATCAATCGACTTTTCAAGCTCAATCTCGCTCCTGAGGTCTTACAAGAACTGGCTCAAAAACTAGGCAGTGATGTCGCGTTTCTCGTTGGAGCCTTGGCAGGACGGTCGTCCGCCCTAGTTACCGGTCTGGGTGAAATGCTCGCACCGCTGCAATTAACGGATGCCTTGCACCTCGTGCTGATTTTCCCGACCTTCGGCTGCCCTACAGGTGAGGTGTACCGAGCTTTTGATCAACTCCATCGAAAAGGGGATTTACGTATCGCTGATGAGGAACGTGTAAGAGCCTTAGCGGCCAAACAACCGCTGACCTCTGATGCGCCATTCAATGACTTGGCGGAGCCTGCATGTATGGTTCGACCAGCGTTGCGCCAAATCGTCGAACGGATTGGCACAATCGCTCGTCTTCCTGCCCACATTACTGGATCTGGATCCACGATATACGTCCTCACATCCGACGAATCATCCGCTCAAGCGATAGCGGAAAAGGTCACCAGTACGACTAATCTCGCGGCGATTGCGACACGCACTCTTTAAAGCACAAGCTATTTCACACGGCTCTCTACCAGCATTCGTTTTCCCTCCGATAGCTGTCGAAGTGGGTCCAGATACGTCTGCGCATTTATCGCAAGAACTCGTTGATATTCCTCCCGTGCAGCGAATAAATCGCCGAGTTGCCACAGAAGATCCGCCAGATGCAGACGATCGGAAAGGTTGTATGGATTTCGCTGGGTCAGTCTCTGCCACAGCGAGACCGCTTCACGCATGCGTTGTTCCCGATTGAGGAATCGACCGATGGATTCGACGATTTGAGCCTGCGTACGTTGAAAAGAAAAATCGTCAAGCACCGCAGGAGGCAGCCGCCATTCGACCAGAACACTATCCAGCAATTTCCCAGCCTGTTGCAGATCACCGTTGTCAGCTTCGCGGGAGGCTTCCTCCAGACTTAACCGCATGATCTCAACCGCCGGACGAGGGTCCGTAGGTAACACGTCGAACGCCTGGCGTAATAAGCTCTGAGCTTGAGCGATGCGGTTTTTCTGTAATGCGCTCGCGGCATCTCGCAAGTCGCGTTGTTGCTGCGTAACGGGAATTGCAGCGGCAAAGATCAATACGACAGCAACAATAACAAAAATCAGCGGATTTACCCAATACCATTTCATCCTCGATGTTTTCGAAGTGATATTTCCCGCAGCAGCCCCGACGATCATGAACGCCAGTATCACAGCTCCCTGATGGTAAAAGGTCATCTCAATCTGACTATGAATCAGCAGCACAAGCGCAGCCATCGCGAGAGCTGGACCGATCCATTGCTCTTTCATGACACCTGGTGAAAGAAACAACGACATGACGAGTACGAATCCCGCAGCACTCATGATCCAGACTATCGCGGGTAGAAATGAAAGCATTTCACGTAGGTAGATGTATTGTGTGCCGAAAACGGCGAGCCCAAGACCACCTGCCCACAGCAGATCACTAATCCTGATTTCCAATGGCGGCGGTCGAGAGGATTCAACCGACTCTTCACGAAATCCCATCACTGCACCGCGAAATGATCGGAAGAGCCACCAAACCAATAACACTACCCAGGCTATCCCACCCAAGCCAAGCATGACTGCAAAGTCAATTTCGACGTTGTGGGTGCTTGTCACCTCCTCTGGGTTGAGCGGATTCTTGTAAAAGGAATAGAGACTCTGAAAGTTACCGGGGCCGACGCCTAATACCCGGCGAAGCGGCGGCGCGGCTGGATCGGCCATTATCCGTACTGCGGCTTGCCAATACTGGTATCGAAAGAGCAAGCTCCGCTCGCCATCGGCAGTCTTTGGTGGCCCAATGGCTCCTCGGATCAATACCGCAGCACACACACCCATTACACAAACAATCGCAATAAACGGCATCACGCGAACGCCGAACAGTCTGTGCCGTAATTTCCAGAACGCCGCCAGAAGCAATAATCCAAGCAAGGTAACTCCTGCTGCACCTTTAGAGAGGGTCAGCGACACTCCGACGATCGCTGCGCTCCCCAGCAATAGCGGCAGCACAGCACGAGACCATCTTCGCGCGGAAAGCCATCCCGCAGCCAACGTCATACTCAACAGGGTTAATGCTGCGAGAATGGAACCGAAGACATTGGACAGTCCGTAATATCCCGTCGCATCAGGTGAGCGGAGGCGACGTTCGTACATCAGGGCTTGAGGCGATCCGGGGGCCCAGCCACGCGAATGGAGAATTTCACCCATTTGATCGGTGAACATTTTTACCAAGTCAGGATAATCCACCGTTACATACCAGATCGCTTTGGCCGCCAGAGGCACGATGAGAGCCATCAGTCCCGCCACAATCATGCGCCGTTGCCGCTCATGCTGCGCAAGATGCATCATGGCTACGCCTGTGCTCACCGCTGCGATCCAGATCGAACACCGCCAAAGACTCTCCGCATGACGTGGTATGTGATAGAAACTCGCAGCAATGCCGACGAGTGCTAAACCACAGGCAGGGAATGAAACTTTTTTTTGTTTGAGGGCGTGAAACAGGAGTGCCAGTGCAGCAAGCGCGACTGAAGTGACGTTAAGCCACATGATTGTCGTAGGCCCAAGCTCGGTGATCGAAGTCTGAGAAAGCTCGCTGCGTGGATCACTGGCCCAGTAAAGATCGGGTGAGATCGAAATCAGTGACTGTATAAAAACAATCGCAAGTGTCGCCAACGTAACTGCGGACAGACCATGTTCGACCAACGCGTGCATCCGCGAGGGTGGAGTGTCTGTTAAATCTTGCCGAATTGCTGGCATAGGTAGAGTCTAATCTACCTGACATGCTTCGATGGCTGGAGGTTCGAGATCCTCTTCTGCACAGAGGTTCGGCACGTTACCTGTTGCGCAAAAAAATCCCCCTCGGTTGGTGGGGGCCGAGGGGGAGGAGGGGGAAGGAAGCGTTGTTGATCGGATCGTCCAGACCCGTGTCCGCGGATCGCGGATCAGTCCTTTGCCACCAGCCTTGCTTTACTCCCGCTCCGGGGCGAGGCTGGCATGTCCTCCATAACGTTCAACTCATCCGTGGCGCTTGCCTTCCTCAGGCGGTTCAGGGCATCAGTAGTTTGTTACCAATGCTGTTTCAGAAATCCGAGCGATTTACCGCCCGCATACGTTTCGCTCGGTATTGGTTTCCGGTTTACGAACAACCCATGGAGTTCCCGCAATTAAGACACTTGTAGCAGGTGCCGCTACGCACCGTGATGGTTCCGCACACGTCACAGGCGGGAGCATCAGCCTGCATCTCTTTCATAGCGGTGATCAATGCGGCACTGTTGGTTCCGCCGGCTTTGGCTGGCGTCTCACTGCCTACTGACTCAACTTTGGTGGAAACACCTTTGGCATTGGTCAGTGTGGACGGATCATCAATCACAATCCGTCGCGGCGGGTCCACACCACGATCTGAGCTGACTTCGGGGAGGCCCCCCGCCACCTTAGCCGCGTGTCGAGAGTCAAGGTCAGGCTTCACCGCTGGTGGATTCGATGATTGAGTAATAGCCTCAGCTTTGAGTTTCGCTTCTGAATTATCCGACTCAACAGGGCTACCCGTTCGCTTAGGCGTACGCTGCGGCGCATTCGCCTCGCGATAGCCGGGGATGAACTCCATCCCCATCCAACGGAAGATGTAATCGACGAGACTCTTGGCGAATGGAATCTCAGGATTGTGCGTCATACCAGCCGGATCAAAGCGCTGGTGGGTGAACTTATTCACCAGTGACTCAATCGGCACGCCATACTGGAGTGCCACGCTGATCGCGGTACCCAGTGAGTCCATCAGTCCGCCGATCGTTGAGCCTTCCTTGGCCATGGTGATGAACAACTCACCGGGACGGTGATCGTCATACAAGCCAACGGTCAGATAGCCCTCATGACCCGCGACGTTGAACTTATGCGTCAAGCTGCGCCGTGTGTCGGGTAAACGGCGACGCAGCGGCCGCTCAACGATCCTCTCAACAATTCGTTCCGGCTCCTGCGAAACTGCCAGCGTTGCCGCAGGAGAACTCGACAGTACCCCGCCAAGGTGGGCAACTTGCGATGCCACTTCTTCCTTGGCTTCCTCGATTTGTACGGAATCTTCCTCCTCGTCATCCGAATCAGCTTTGGAGTTAAGTGGCTGACTGAGTTTGCAGCCGTCTCGGTAGAGCGCGTTGGCTTTGAGCGCCAACTCCCAGGACAGACGATACGCAGCCTTGATGTCGTCCACACTCGCCGAATTAGGCAGGTTGATCGTCTTACTGATCGCGCCGCTGATGAACGGCTGGGCAGCAGCCATCATCCTGATGTGGCCATCGGCTGGGATGAACCGCTTACCCAACGGGCCGCACGTATTCGCGCAGTCGAAGACCGGAATGTGCTCTTCCTTGAGATGAGGCGCTCCCTCGACCGTCTGTGTTCCGCAGATGACTCGGTTAAGAGCTGCGATCTGCTTTTTCTTCATCCCCAGTGAGCGGAGCAAGCTGAAGCCAGGCTTATTTGATGCCGCAGTCAGGCCAAGTCGCGCGATGGTTGGATCGCCCAGCGTCCACTTTGTAAACGCATGCGGCAACTCGAACACGGTCGGCAGCGCATCTGTGAGCTTTTTCAGGTCATCATTATCGAGACCTTTAGACTTGAGGAAAGACGCGAATGATTGTCCGGTCTTTTCTGCCCCCGTTCGTGATGAGCTGAATGTGCCATGCTCATCCGGCATGGGTGTCTCAAGCGACAACGAACCCAGAAGATACCGCATGATGTCGCGGACCTGGCTATCGCTGTAACCCAGCGTCACCAATGCTGGTTCGACTGACTGGTTTGCAATTTTGAAGTACCCGCCACCGGCAAGCTTTTTGAACTTCACCAGTGCGAAATCAGGTTCGACACCAGTCGTATCACAATCCATGAGTAAGCCGATCGTGCCTGTAGGCGCGATGACGGTCGTCTGGGCATTGCGGTAGCCGTGATGAGTACCCTGCGCCAGAGCGTCATCCCATGAAGCGCGGCAACGACGGAGTAAATCCGACTGGTTGGCCAGATGGCCGCCGATACCCGCCTGCTTTTCGAGGTATTCTGCTTCAATCGGTACGGGCTTGATTTCCAGCCCCTCGTAATCGCCGAGGTTATGGTGCTTGGCGATATCGGAATCGCGCGAGACGCCATACGCGGCACGGCGGTGATTCCGCATCACACGGAGCATGTGCTCGCGGTTCTTGTAATAACCGGGGAACGGCCCAAGCTCCGCAGCCATTTCCGCACTGGTCGCGTAGCTGCGTCCGGTGAGGATGGCAGTCAGAGCACCGCAGATCGCCCTCGCTTCTTCACTGTTATAGGGAATACCAGCCTGCATCAGCATGGCACCGATATTGGCATAGCCCAGACCCAGAGTGCGGAATTCGTAGCTGAGACGCGCGATTTCCTTAGAAGGAAACGCTGCCATCAGCACGCTGATTTCCAGCACGATCGTCCACAGTCGGATGGCGTGTTCGTAAGCATCAACATCGAACATCCGTGTCTTGGCGTCATAGAACGTCAGCAAGTTGAACGACGCGAGATTACAGGCTGTGTTATCGAGGAACATGTACTCGCTGCACGGATTGCTCGCGTTGATGCGGCCGCTCGCGGGGCAGGTGTGCCATTCGTTGATCGTGGTGTCGTACTGCACGCCCGGATCGGCGCAGCGCCACGCGGCATAACCGATTTGTTCCCACAGATAACGCGCTGGGATGGTTCGGGCAGTCTTGCCGTCGATTCGCCGGATCAGTTCCCAGTCACCACCTTCATCGAGCCGTTTGAAAAACTCGTTGCTGATACGTATCGAATTGTTTGAGTTCTGACCGCTGACGGTCAGATAGCTTTCGCCATTAAAGTCATAGTCCAGATGCAACCCAAGGCGGTTAGCAGTCTCTTTTTGTTCCGGAGAAAGGTGCTTGGCACCCTCAACCAAAGCGGCAACCTTGATTTCCTCGCGGACTTTCCAGTTGATGAATGCCTCGATGTCCGGGTGATCCATATCAAGGCAGACCATTTTGGCGGCTCGGCGAGTCGTGCCGCCGGATTTGATGGCTCCGGCGGCACGATCACCGATCTTCAACCAGCTCATGAGTCCGGAACTTTTTCCCCCGCCGCTAAGCGGTTCGTCTTCTCCTCGGAGCTTGGAGAAATTAGTACCGGTCCCCGAACCGTATTTGAACAAGCGTGCCTCGCGCACCCAGAGGTCCATGATCCCGCCGGGGTTCACAAGGTCATCGTCGATGCTCTGAATGAAGCAGGCATGCGGCTGCGGATGCGAGTAGGCGTCGTCCGCCAGCTTTACCTCGCCCGTGTTCGGATCGACGATCCAGTGCCCCTGAGCCGGCCCGGTAATGCCGTAAGCAAAGTGAAGGCCGGTATTGAACCACTGAGGACTATTAGGCGCACACATCTGCGTGAGCATCATGTACGCCAACTCATCATAGAATGCCTGCGCATCCTCGCGGGTATCAAAGTAGCCGTGCTTTTCACCCCACTGACGCCAGCATCCCGCCAGCCGATGGATGACCTGACGCGCGGATTTTTCCGGGCCGGTCACCGGCCTGCCCTTCTCGTCAAGCATCGGCTTGCCCTGCGCATCCACCTGCGGGACACCGGCTTTACGGAAGTATTTTGAGACCATGATGTCAGTCGCAAGCTGCGACCACGACGCGGGAACCTGCGCGTCGTTCATCTTGAATACCGTTGAGCCGTCGAGATTTGAAATTTTGCTCGACCGCGTCGTCCACTCGACACTCTGGTAAACGTCCTTTCCAGCCTTGGTGAACTTGCGTGTGATTTTCATGCTGCACTACCCCGCGTCTAGCCGTTTATGAATGAATCGCCGGCATCCGTACCAGCGAAATAATTTCAACCTTGAACCCGATCCCTGCTCCCAGCCAAGTTCAACAAATCTATTCTGCGTGTGGCCATTGCCGTCCGCTGCTCGATTGACTCATGCAAGCGGAGTTAACTTCGCCTGCCTCGTTTCGAAGCATCCGCGCTTCGGACGAGTCGCCTGGTGTTCTCCTTTACGTCATCAAAAGCGAAGAGTTCCTTCGCAAGTCCGTCCAGCACACCGATGATGGATTTCCCCGCATCGCAAAACTTTCCTGCCCAGCAATTCGCACAGGATGATTTATGTTCGTTGAGTTTGATCTCAAACAGCTCAAGCTCGCGTTCTACCTGTTGACGTCGATTCATTTCAACTCGCATGGTTGGCAGTGTCGCCGTCTGGTATCAGGCCTGCACAGCTTGTTACACGGCCTCGTTGCACTCTAGTTCGACATTTGGAAAAGTCCGATGTTCGTCGCGAGTCATGTCAATCCACCTTCGGTAGCACCAATCCCTGCTGATCCTGATATTTACCTTTCTTGTCCGCGTAGCTCACGGCGCAGACCCGGTCTGCCTTAAGGAAAATCATCTGCGCGATGCCCTCATTGGCGTAGATCTTTGCCGGCAACGGCGTGGTATTGCTGATTTCGATTGTGACCTTGCCGCGCCATTCGGGTTCCAAGGGTGTCACGTTCACGATGATGCCGCAGCGAGCATAGGTTGATTTACCCACGCATATCGCCAGCACATCTCGCGGGATCGTAAACGTCTCGACTGTCTCAGCCAGCGCGAATGAGTTCGGCGGGATGATGACGTGATCCCGGCCGGTATCAATCGTGTTCACCGTGACAAATGAATCGTCATCAAAATGTTTGGGATCAACGACGGATGTTCCGCCATGAGCCGGCACGTTCGTGAAGATCTTAAAAAGCGTACCGACGCGAACGTCGTAACCATAAGACGAAACACCAAACGACACTTTGCCGGGACGCTTGATGTTTTCTTCGAACGGCTCGATTGATACAAGCTCACGAATCTGGCTGTCACAAAGAACCGGCATCTGAAACCTCCCTCTTGGTTCACCTACTCCTGACGGCTCGTATCCACCATTGCGTGACGTCGATCAGCGCTCAGCCTCCTTGCCTCGAGCGACGCATTCAAGTCCCAAATCTCCGACGGAACAAAAACCCATCACATCAAACACCACAACCATCCCGTCACGATCGGGTATCGGCCGCTGCATCACATTCCATTGTTGACCAGACCCGCCTATGAAGACCCTGAGTCGCCCATTCTCAAAAACCTACCGAACCAACTCTGATCCGAGCACGTCTGATCCGAACACACTGGGCACCCGGACCACCATCGCGTTGACTTAGAAGCAACGCATATTCACCATCCATCGCCGCACTGTCGGGCACTCGGAACTCACCTGACCACTTACCTGTTACAGACTGTCAAGACGCAGCGGATTCCGAGGGTCTGGAACGGAGCCTTTTTTGATCCCGTTCCACCCGACTGTCAGAGTGTTCGTTCCGCCAGTTGCGAAAATCGAACACTTGTGACGCGATGGGCATCCTACCACTATATCTTGTGGTCGCAACCGAATTCTTTACCAAATATTGTGGATGTTACCATCCGCTGTGCTCTAAGCTCCAGACATACCGTACGTTAATCAAAGCGAAAAATTTCTGCAGGGTCAAACAGGATTGATGGAGTGACAGGAGGAGAACAATTTTTCCACAATTGTCGAACCAATCTCTCGGCGAGAAAATCATCCTGAAAACTATATTTTTGCCGCGATCAGCACTGGAGAAGCAGTTTTTATGCTGTTCATCTCTGCGATTGAGGCTTGGTTCATCCAATAACCCGTCCTCACCTGACCTTTAGCTACGGTTGCTTAAAGTCGATAGTGCATGCACGTTTTCTCAAGGTCAGTCGGGCTATCCTTAGTCAATGTGACTTACATATTTGCCGCAATCCTTCCTTTCCAGTAGAAATACTGAATTCCCCGCAGGTGCGAGGAACTTCACAGGGAATTTCACTCATGGCCGCAAACTACAACAACGGTATTCATCTATTCACCAGCGAATCGGTTTCGATGGGCCACCCCGACAAGGTGGCTGACCAGATTTCAGATGCGGTACTCGACAGCCTGATCGCCGCTGATCCATATGCTCGTTGTGCATGTGAAACCCTCTGCACAACCGGCCTGGTTGTCGTGGCTGGTGAAGTCACCGTTCATAACGACGCGGGTATCAAGGCGCTCGACAGAGTTGAGCAAACCGTGCGCAACACACTCCGTCGCATTGGCTATACCGACCCGGCCATGAAGTTTGACGCTGAGTCCTGTGCAGTCATCCGCACGTTGCATGGTCAGTCAGCCGACATTGCCATGGGTGTGGATCGCGAAGGCGCAGGCGATCAAGGCTTGATGTTTGGATTCGCCTGCCGTGAGACGCCGGAACTGATGCCGCTGCCGATTTATCTTTCGCACCGACTCGTCGAACGACAGGCATACGTGCGTGAAAAAAATCTCATCAGGGGCCTGCGTCCTGACGCCAAGAGTCAGGTAACCGTTGAGTACAAGGGTAAGGATCCGCTGCGTATCCACACCGTCGTCCTCTCGACGCAGCATACGCCTGAGTGGAACGGCAAGAAAAAGCAGGCTGAGCTGAAGAAACAGGTCATCAAGCACATCATTGAACCGGTCATGCCCAAGAAGCTTTACGATCCGCGGAACGTGGTGATCCACGTCAATCCGACCGGGCAATTCGAGATCGGCGGCCCTCACGGCGACACTGGACTTACCGGTCGCAAAATCATCGTGGACACGTACGGCGGACGCGGCTGCCATGGCGGTGGCGCGTTTTCGGGCAAAGATCCGACCAAGGTTGACCGCTCGGCCAGCTATATGGGGCGCTACATCGCCAAGAACGTCGTTGCCGCTGGCCTGGCCGACGTGTGCGAAGTTCAGCTCGCCTATGCAATCGGCGTTGCTGACCCCATCAGCGTCCTCGTAGATACACAAAGCACCAACCACATCGACGAGGCGAAGATTCAGGAATTGGTGAAGAAGTGCTTCCCGCTGACGCCTAAAGGCATCATCAAGCACCTCGATCTCCGTCGCCCGATCTATGAAGAAACCGCACGTCACGGCCACTTTGGTCGCCCCGGCTTTTCATGGGAAAAGACGGACCTGGCGAAGGAACTGGCAAAGGGTGCAGGTTTCTAAACCTGGTGATGAGCGAGAGGTGAAGGACTAGACTGCCGGATCAGGGCTGGACTTCGGATCCAGTTCCATTTGGTCGATTAAGTAGGTAGTCCTGCGACCCTCTACTAATCTGTCCATGCAAATCAAAAAAGGCATCCCGGTTTCACCCGGCGTCGCAATCTGCGAAGCAGTGGTCATCGACGCCGAGCACTCTCCGATTCCACGCCGTCTGGTGCCCAGCAGCCAGACGAGGGTGGAGTTGGAGCGGCTTGACCGGGCATTGGTCACGAGCATCAAAGAAATCGAAAGCCTGCGTGAGCGAGCCACGGCTACGCTCGGCCCCGAACTGGCCAAACTTTTCTCTGCACACCTGGGCATGCTCCAGGACAAAGCGATCACTGGTGAAATCAGAGGTCTCATCACTCGAGAGCGCGTCACGGCGGAATATGCGGTTTACTCGGTGATGCGCGAGTGGGCCAGACGATTTCAGTCACTCGAAAGCAAACACTTTCGTGACCGCGATGCGGATATCTGGGACTTGGAACGGCGGCTGGTCGGCCACCTGATCGGTACGACACGCGCGGATCTAACCCAGATGCGTGGCGAAGCGATCGTCATCGCTCACGATCTGACACCCAGCCAAACCGCATCATTTGATAAGCGAAAAATTCGAGGGCTTGCCACCGATCTTGGTGGTCGCACCAGTCACACTGCCATCATGGCGCACGCACTGGGGATCCCGGCGATCGTCGGCCTGGAGGATATCACCAGTGCCGCCTCTGTCGGCCAAACCGTCATCATCGACGGTAATCGCGGCCTGGTCATCATCGACCCGGATGCCTCTCAACTGATGGAGTATCGTCAGGACCTCGAACGCCGCGCAGCCTTCGACGCATCCCTTGATGAACTTTCGCGTCTTCCGGCTATCACGACAGACGGAACGGAAATCACACTCCTGGCCAATATCGAGTTTCCTGACGAGATCGCCGCAGCCGTGCAAAAAGGGGCGAACGGCGTCGGACTCTACCGCACGGAGTTCCTGTTCCTCACCGCTGGTGCGGAGCCCAGCGAGGATCAACAGTACGAAGCGTACAAGCAGGCCATCCTCGCGCTGGGCGGGAAAATGCTCACGATCCGCACCCTCGATCTGGGCGCGGATAAATTGCTGGGCGACGAAAATGCTGACCACATCGAACGTAACCCGTTTTTAGGTTGCCGATCGATCCGCCTGTGTCTCCAGGATCTGCCGCTTTTTAAGACCCAGCTTCGTGCGATCCTGCGGGCCAGCGTCGAAGGGCCGGTACGGATCATGTTCCCGCTCATCAGCAATATCCGGGAGTTGCGTCAGGCAAAAATGATCCTCAACGATGTCCGTGAGGATCTCGAAGACGAAGGAATTCCGTTCCGCCGTGATATTCCGGTCGGAATCATGATCGAGGTACCTTCCGCTGCGTTGCAGGCCAAGGCTTTGGCCCACGAATGTCAGTTTTTCAGCATCGGGACCAATGACCTGATCCAATACACCGTGGCGGTGGACCGTGGAAACGAGCGTATCGCCAGCCTTTACTCTGCGGCTCATCCGGCAGTAATTCAATTGGTTCGTGAAGTGGTCAAAGCCGCCAAGAGCGCTAAGATTGAGGTAAGCCTTTGCGGTGAAATGGGCGGCGAGCCTGAGTTTGTTATGCTATTGCTTGGTTTAGGCTTGAGAAGCCTGTCGATTACGCCGCCTGCTGTGCCCGAGGTTAAACGGATTATCCGCTCGGTGAGCATCGGCCAGTGTACGCGAATCGCAAAGAAAATCATGGCTTTTGACTCCGACCGTGAGGTGATGAATTACCTCCGTGAGGAGTTAAGAAAAATCATTCCCGATGAGTCCGATGGACGTTCCATCGAGACCTGAACGGGACAACGAATCTGCCCGCATCCCGATGTTCAAGGTCCCCAGTCATCCCGATCAGGCATCATTGCTCGATCTCGCGCCCCGCGCTCTGCGCCGACGCTGGAGTTCGTCCGCATGTTGCCGCGAAGGCTTGGGTCGCAACCGACTCGTCTTGCGAGGCCGTAAATGGATAGAAGAAGAACATGTCGAAACGAGAAATGCTGATCAACTACGTCCCCGGCGAGGAATGCCGCATCGCCATCATTGAGGACGGACGGCTTGACGAGCTCTATCAGGAGCGAGCAAGCAACGAATCACACGTCGGAAATATTTACAAGGGCAAGGTGGTCAACGTCGAGCCGTCGATCCAGGCGGCATTCATCGACTTTGGCCTCGAGCGCAACGGCTTTTTACATATTTCCGATCTGCACCCGATGTATTTTCCCGGCGATGCCAAAGAGGAGACCGAACAGGTCGGCCTCAAGACGCCGCGCCGCGATCGCCCGCCCATCCAACGCTGCCTTCGCCGCGGCCAGGAAGTACTCGTACAGGTGCTCAAGGAAGGCATCGGTACCAAAGGCCCCACGCTCACGAGCTATCTCTCCATCCCCGGCCGCTATCTGGTGATGATGCCTCACATGGAGAAACTCGGCGTTTCCCGCAAAGTCGATGACGATGAAGCGCGGCGCGAAAGCCGCGAGATCCTCAACGCCCTCAACCCCCCGCCGGGGTTTGGTTTCATTATCCGCACGGCGGGGATCGGGCGTTCTAAAACCGATCTCAAACGCGACCTTGCCTACCTTCAACGGCTCTGGAAAACGATCGACCGCAAAATGACGACGACACGGATCGGTGAGCTTTTCGCTGAGAGCGATCTGGTCATCCGAACCATCCGCGATGTTTACACACCCGACATCACCCGGATTGTGGTGGATGATTCCACGGCTGCGCGACGGGCTCTCGATTTCCTTACCATCTCAAACCCTCGCTCAGGCTCGAATGTGTACGTTTACAACGAATCCGTACCGCTTTTTCATCGCTACGAAATCGAAAAGCAGATCGAAACAATCCACGCCCGCACCGTACCGCTTCCCAGCGGTGGTTCGCTGGTGATCGACTCGACCGAAGCTCTCGTGGCGATTGATGTCAACAGCGGAAAATACCGCGATAACCGCGATGCAGAGATGACCGCCTACAAGGTCAATCTCGAAGCGGTCGATGAGATTTGCCGACAACTTCGCCTCCGCGATCTGGGCGGTGTGATCGTCAACGATCTCATCGATATGCGGAACCTCAAACATCGACGCGAGATCGAGAATCGCTTTAAGGATAACCTCAAAAAGGATCGCGCCCGAACGCGCACGCTGCCGATCAGCCAGTTCGGTATTCTTGAGATGACACGACAGCGCATGCGGCCTTCCCTCAAGAAATCAATCTATATGGACTGCCCCGCCTGTCACGGGGCTGCTCTTGTCAAGAGTCCTGAGAGCGTCGTGCTCGATGTCATGCGCCGTCTGGCCGCAGTCCTTCAGCGGGATGTCGTCATACGAGTCGAGCTGACCGTCAGCCCGGATGTGGCATTCCAACTGCTCAACCGCAAACGATCACAGCTTGTCGCCATCGAACAGACACACGGAAAGTCTGTTTTGGTGCGCGTCAATGGAGCCGGGTCGCTGGATTATGTGTCTCTGGCGGCATTCGACGCACGCGGCGGCGAGGTGGAAGCCGAGTCGCTGGGGGCTATGAAGGAACCTTCCCTCGAACTGATTACGTCCAGCACTCCAATGGATGATGTGTTCGAGGAAATCGAAGTTTCGGCTGAAACCGAAGAGGAAAGCGCAAACGAATCCGCAGACGAAATCAGCAGCGAAGACGAAACCGCAACAGAACTCGGTGATGGACTGGTTTCAACGGACGACCTTCCCCCTCAGACGGATGTACCCGTGAACGAGGAAGGACAACCCGGAGGCCGACGGCGAAGACGGCGACGCGGAGGCCGTGGAAGGCGACGACATAACGGCAACACCAATACCACGCAAAACGAGACGGCGTCGAGAAATGACGAATCCGTACCAGCTGGAGCACCCATCAACAATGGTGATTCCCTCTTTGATGGTGAAGCGGCAGTCTCCGCCAACCCCGACTCAACAAGTGATGACGTGGTGAATGCGCAATCGATTGCATCCAATGCGCCGTCATACGACGACGCTGACGCAGATATGGACGACATTGAGAGGCCTGGTTTGATGCCCTCGGCTGATGACTCCGTTCACCATGGATTGGAAGATGATTCCGACCACGAGCCGGGTGATATCAACGGCAATCTCGTGGCGCCACAACCCGTCGGCGGCGCACCCCAGGGGCACGCCGGAAATAACGGTCAGCAAGGTCAAGGAGGCGGGCGGCGACGACGGCGCCGCCGCGGCGGACGCGGTAGAAATAAAAACCGTCAATCTCTGGACAGCCAACCGCGCCCCGCAGGACAACACTCCTCAACGAGTGCTGGAAGCAATGGTTCGCAGCAGCAGCGTCAGCAGCAACGGCAACCGCAGAATCAACAACGAGGACACCGACCACAGCAGCATCCTCCACGCACACAGCCTGTTGAGCGTGGATCGACACCTGAACCGATCGTGATTCCGCCGCAGCGGATGCCCGACGTGCGTGTCGTAGCGCAGATTCCGACGCAGCCGGCGACAGAAGCGGTTCCCATGCCCGTAACTCGAACCGCACCACGACCGGCTGCCATCAGTACAGGTTATCGCGGTTATCGCAGTAATCGTCCACGCCCTAACCCTGACGCGACCAGCTCCGCACCGTCGGGAGATAACGGTACTCCTAATCCCTGATCTGCACAGTTCACCAGAGTTAAACGAGATCCTGCTCGTCGCTGGATTGAGTCGAGTTAAATTCACTCCATGGCCACCAACTCCACCCGCCGCCGGCTCGTCGTACTCGGTTCCACCGGAAGCATCGGTGTCAATACGCTCAACGTCGTCGAGCATCTCAACGCGCTGGCCGACGAAAATGGCAACTCTTCATTCGATGTCGTCGGACTTGCAGCGGGACGCAAGGCTGATGTGCTCGTGGAACAGACCCGCAAGTTCCATGTGCCGGCAGTTGCTATCGCTGATCCGCAACAGGCACAAGAGATGGCGACTCGCTTGCCACGGACACGGATTTTTGCAGGTGACGATTCAGCACTGGAGTTGATGGAACACGCTGACGCGACCGATTGCATCGCGGCTGTGGTTGGCAGCGCGGGACTTCCCGCAGCCATTGTTGCTGCCCGCAAGGGAATGTCGATCGGGCTGGCGAATAAGGAAACTCTCGTCGCCGCCGGCTCCTTGATTACCCCGATCATCAAAAAACATGGCGCACGGTTGATACCGGTGGATAGTGAACACTCCGCCATTTTTCAATGCATCGAAGGTCAGGGACGTAAATCGCAGGGTACAAGGGTCGGTCAAACTGACGGACCGCAGGAGCACAGCTCCATCAAGCGTATTGTGCTGACCGCATCGGGCGGCCCCTTCCGCACTGCGTCAAAAGAGACTGTTGAAAACGCCACCGTTGAACAGGCACTAAAGCATCCGACATGGGTTATGGGGCCGAAGATCACCATCGACTCTGCCACGCTCATGAACAAAGCGCTTGAGGTGATCGAGGCCCATTGGCTCTTTGATCTCCCAGCAGAAAAGATCGAGGTCATCATTCACCCGCAGTCGATGATCCACTCCTTTGTGGAATTCACGGACAACTCGATTCTCGCTCAGCTTGGCCCACCGGATATGAAAACGCCTATTCAGTACGCATTGACCTACCCGCACCGGTCCGCGGGCTGTAGTGCCGCTCTGGATTGGTCGAAATTAAACAGGTTGGACTTTGAAGAACCGGACCACGAGCGGTTTGGGGCGTTACGGCTGGCCTATGATGTCATCCGCAAAGGCGGAACGGCTGGGGCGATCTTCAATGCTGCCAACGAGGCAGCGGTCGCAGCTTTCCTCGAACGCAAGGTCCGTTTCGGCCGTATCACGGAACTGGTGAGGCAAGCCCTGACGAGCCTGACAGTCCGCGAAGTGGACTCGCTGGAGACAGTGCTGGCCGCGGATCGTGAAGCAAGAGAGTTTGTAAAGGATCAAATCTGCCGACAGTAAAAAAAATGTCACCACCGTAAGAGGCCAACCAACACTGCGTGTGACATATTCCTGCTGACGGCTTTTCTGGAAACACCCATGCACGGAACGCTCCTTGATACGCTGCACCAGCTCCGCTCATTTATCCTTTTGGTGCTGGGTTTCGGATTTGTCATTTTTGTTCACGAGTTAGGTCATTTCCTTGCCGCCAAAGCCGTAGGCATCAAGGTCACGCAGTTTGCAATCGGGTTTGGACCTTCGATTTTTTCGTTTCGCAAAGGCATCGGCTTCCGTTTCGGCTCCACCGAAGAGGAATATGCCAAACGGCTTCAGGCTCAAACGGCAAGCGACAGCAACACTCAGACAGCCGAATCTCATCACCCTGTGGCGATGAGTGAAACCGAATACCGCCTCAACTGGTTTCCTCTCGGCGGCTACGTAAAAATGCTCGGGCAGGAGGACATGGACCCCTCGGCTGTCAGCGATGACGAGCGGGCCTTTAACCGCAAGCCCATCTGGGCTCGCGCGACGGTCATCTCAGCGGGCGTCATCATGAATCTGATCTTCGGCGTGGTGTTTTTCATCATCGCCTTCATGATGGGTGTCGGCTTCAACCCCTCGATCGTCGGCGATGTCCAGTTAGATAGTCCGGCCTCCAAAGCCTATGCGCAAGGTCACGAAGGCGATCCCAAATACAAAGGTCTCAAACCCGGCGACAAGGTGCTGTCAATCAACGGCGAAGCGGTCAGCGACTTTGCCGACATGCGAGTCAATGTCGCCCTGGCAAATAATCCCATCACAGCCGTCGTCCAACGTGATACCCCAGACGGTACGGGCGAACGACTCACCTACGTGATGGAATCACAGCGCGACGCCCAGATGCAGCTCTACTCCCTGGGTATCTCGCCCGTCTCAGACACGTTATTGAACCCCAAGCTCGATGCCGAAGATCTGCCGACCATACTCAGGCAGGCAGGCGTAACTAAGGGCATGCGGGTTCTCGCGGTGGACGGCCAACCGGTCAAGATCAAGGACTATCCGCATTTTGACAGCCTTGTCAGTGCCAGGCAGGGCAACCCCGCACAGGTGACTTTTGGTTTCGACGACCCCGCCCGTAAGGATGAGGCCCGTCAGGTGACTCTCTGCGCCGAACCCGATCTATTGATGCAGGAAATCACGTCGGCGACAAATAATCAGTCCCCTATCTATATGCAACACATGATCGGCTTCTTGCCGGTGATGAAGGTCGAGGAACCGATGCCCCAATCGGCAGCGATGGCGGCCGGTTTTCTCGAAGGTGACGTGATCGCTCGTGTCGGAGCGGTTCAGTGGCCCACGATCAGCCGTTTTATCGATGTGGTATCCGCTTCCAAAGGGAAGAAACTCGATGTTCAGGTGCTTCGCGGCAAAGAGCTGGTCACTCTCACAGTGACTCCCGGACGAGACGGACGCATTGGCGTGCGTCCCGGATACGCACTGGAGATCAACCGCGTCGGAGACGTTTTACCCGGTTCACCCGCAGCGACACTTCAGATCAATCCGGGCACCGAAGTGCTTTCGATCAATGGCGAGGCGGTTCACAATTATGGCGACATGCAGCGGCTGTTGGCTGCGGCTGTCTCTGCCAAATTGTCCGCCGTACCACCTTCGACACAACCTGCTCCATCTTCCGTCACCATCGGCTACCGTTTGGCTGTCGCGGATCAGCAACCGTCCACAGCTGCTGTCACTATCCCTCCCGAAATGGTCAGCGAACTGGCTCAGGCACAATGGCGGCAGCCGCTTCCTGCTTTTGTCTTCAAAACCCGACTCGATGAAATCAAAGCGACAAGCCCTCTCGAAGCGGCAAGCATCGGGATCCATAAGACCGGCAACTTCATCGTGCAGACTTATCTGACCGTCAGCGCGCTGATCCGCGGACGTGTGCCGTTAAACCAGATGTCCGGTCCGGTCGGCATCGCTCACAAGGGCACGCAGATCACCAACGAAGGGCTGTCGTATCTTTTCTGGTTCCTCGGCCTCATCAGTGCCAACCTTGCCGTCATCAATTTCCTGCCGATCCCCGTAGTTGATGGCGGGCTGATGGTGATGCTCATTATCGAGAAGATCAAAGGCAGCCCGGTCAGTCCGAAAATCCAAGTAGCGGTCACCTATGCCGGCCTGGCTCTGATTCTGAGCCTGTTCCTCTACATCACCTATCACGATGTAGCCCGGCTCGTCGGGTAACTCGGACCTTCATCATTAACGCGCCGAACCCGCTCATCCGTTGCGTGCAGAAGATGGATCAGGGGTTGCTGCGTCAGCCGTGTTTTCCCTCTATACTTGCTCCTTCGATTTCCTAACGAATGAGGCAGTAGAGCGTGAAACTTACGGGACTGATTGTGGCGATCGTCATTGGAGCGGTGTTCGCCTTCGCAATTTTTTACACCAGCGGCCGTCCGGGAACCCCGAACTCCCCCACCGCGGCGACGACGCAACCTGCATCCCAACCGTCTGCGCCGTCCGCAGCGCCTGCGATTCAGCAAGCCGGCACCACACCCAAACTGCCTGCGATCTCTGCCGATGGATTTCATCCACTCGACATGGGAGCTTCTACATCAGTGACCCTTGGTTCCGATGCAGATAAAGGGCCGTACCGTCTCAAGATCGACCTGACCTACTGGGGTGCGGGTATCAAGCGAATCACCCTGGCCAACTACGCCAAGGTCGCGCGTGGGAAAGAGCGGTACGTTCTGGCGGACATGATCTCCGTCGCTGGCGACGTGCGCTATCCCTTCGGCGCGCGGCGAATCACAATCAACGAGCACACCATCGACCTTTATGCCGCCGCGTGGAGCCTCGTCAAGGCCGACGCCAGCACTGCGATTTATCGACTCGTCATCGGCAGTTCCGCCGACAAAAAAGTGCTCGAAGTCACCCGCACCTACTCGCTGGCTCAGGGCAGCTACGACCTGACCATGCGGCAGGAATTCCGGAACCTCCTTGAAACCGATAACAAAACCGATCAATCGCTGCGGGTCGTCTGGGAACAGAATGCGCAGGGTGATGCAACGCCTGATGACATTTTCCATGGCGACGATCGCTCTTACGCGGCTGGATACTTCAAACTCGACTACGACCCGCAACGGCACCATATCTACACCGACAAATCCATGCTGCCCCGCACTTCCGTGCTCGATTACTACCGCGACAAAAGCCGGGTCTTCTGGCCAAACCCCGATCTGAATCCTAAATGCGAATTGGCGTGGGTGGCCTCGCTGAACCGCTACTTCGCCCTGGTGGTACATCCGACACCTCTCAAATCGCCTCCCGGCAACGCGGCGGACTTCCCAAGATGGTTTGAGCCGGGTATTGAAAAAGGGAACCTCGACTCTCTGGGACTGGAGATCATCGGGCAGTGGAATAAAGACCCCTTGCTCGATCAGCGACGGGCGATGTTCACTCTGGTATCCCAACCGTTTGACCTGGCGCCAGGTGCGACATTGGTTTTGGAAAACGGCCTGTTCGCAGGCCCTCGCGAGAGTGACCTATTCAGCAAGCAGCCCTATGTCTCGCTCGATTTCCAGAATCTGATTGTTTACGTGATGGGCTGCACGTGGTTTACTTCCCAGCATATCGCCCGCTGGCTGTTATGGCTGCTGAAGATCTTCCATTTCATCACCTTTGACTGGGGCGTGGCGATTATCGTGCTGGTGATGATGGTACGGCTCATCCTGCACCCGATCACCAAACGGGCGCAGATCAATATGACACGGCTGGGCAAGCAAATGTCCACGCTCAAGCCGGAAATCGAGAGGATCAAAAAGAAGTACAGCGGCGATCAGCAGGCAATCAACCGTGAGACCATGACCCTCTACCGGGAAAAAGGCGTCAATCCCGCCAACATGCTCGGTTGCGCACCGATGTTTCTCCAGACGCCGATCTGGGCAGCCCTTTACGCCATGCTTTACGGTGCTATCGAGTTGAGGCAGCAGCCCGCGTTTTACGGCATCTTTCAGAAAATCACCGGCGGACGGTGGGAGTTCCTTGGCGATCTGGCGCGTGCGGACAATTTCATCCTGCTGCCCGCAGGGGCACAGTTCACGATTCCTCTGATCGGAATCCATGTAACGGCCATCAATCTCCTGCCGTTCCTCCTTGCAGTCGTCTTTTACTTTCAACAAAAGCTGATGTCGCCGCCGCCCGCCGATGACCAGGCGGCTCAACAGCAGAAGATCATGAAGTACATGACGCTGCTTTTTCCGATCATGCTCTATTCGTCACCCAGCGGTCTGACGCTCTACATCCTCGCGTCCACCGGAGCGGGCATCGTGGACAGCGTCATCGTCAAGCGACACATCAAGCGCGAAGAGGAAGAAGGCCGTCTCTTCACCGCCAAGCCGACAAAAGGTCCGAAACCCGGCGGATGGAAGGATCGCCTGATGAAGGTTGCCGAAACACGGCAACGCGCGATGATGGAGCGTCAGAACAAACGAAAACGCTGAAAGCTTGTCAGATCAATCCGTTGTGATAATCAGCGATGAAGTCGCAGGACGGGTGGAGTATGCTCGTTAATCATGCTGCGACTTTATGCGCACTCCACTCGCTGCAAGCTGCGGCGCTAAATCAGAGGACGTATGCGGAGCAAGGATGGGAGTGAGGCACCATTTTCGTGTTTCTAGCTCATCACGATCTATGCGCCGCTATATTGCAACAGGGACCGTTTTCAAGTGCTGATGGGACGAAATGGTTGATGACGTCATTGTTGCGGTCAGTTCTCCTCCAGGTCGTTCTGCCCGTGGGTTGATTCGGATTACCGGGCCGACTGCGACAGCCTGTGTATTGTCGTTACTTGAACCCTGCATTGATTTCCACCCGCCTCGGATGCTGCAAGCCGTGAAGCTGCGTCTGACGGATAACAGTCATGCGCTGCTGCCGGTATTTCTGTCTGTGTACCGTGGGCCGGCCAGTTTTACGGGGCAGGATCTCGTTGAGTTGCAATGTCCGGGGAATCCCGCGTTGCTCGAAAGGATCGTGCAGCGGATCATCGCCGCCGGAGCCAGACTCGCAGAACCGGGGGAGTTCACCTTTCGTGCCTTTCTGGCGGGCAAGCTCGATCTGACTCAGGCTGAGGGAATCGCCGGAACCATCGCAGCCACGAGTGATGCGCAGCTCCGGGCCGCGACCCATCTGAGGGAAGGCAAACTTGGCCGTTTCGCTGCGGAGCTGGTCAGCGACATAGCGACACAGTTGGCACTGGTCGAGGCGGGCATCGACTTTGTCGATCAGGACGACGTTGTGCCGATTGGACCACGCATGCTTGACGAGCGTCTGGCCGCTCTCGAAAGTCGTTTATCAAATCTACTCGCAAACAGCCGTACCTGGGGTTCGCTTGAAGCTCTGCCCCGCGTGGTACTGGTCGGTGCACCAAGTACGGGCAAGAGCACACTGTTTAACGCGTTGCTGGGGCAGGAGCGAGCGGTAATCAGTGAAATGCCGGGGACGACGCGGGATATTCTCGCGGAGCCTTTGAAAATAACCTCTCCCTCCGGCGGAGAAATCGAAGTGTTGCTCGTCGATATTGCGGGTATCGACACGCCGTCCGGAATGCTCGACCGCCATGTACAGGCTGCGGCATCGCGAGTGATACAAGAGGCGGATCTAATCATGGCAATCGACGACGGTACTGCGCCCCTTCCGCCGTTGCCTGCGGGTAAACCGATCCTGCGTGTACGCACCAAAAGTGATCTGGAACCGTCTCGTCATGCGAACGATCTGACTGTGAGCGCGTGGCGATGTGAGGGTTTAAGTGAACTGAAATCAGAACTGGCGTCACGGTTTGCTGACGCATCACCCACGCTGTCGGGAGAAACGCTTGCTCTGAATCCTCGTCATGAATCAGCTCTGCGTGACGCAATAACTTTCATCCAGTCCGCCCGCGAGAGGCTGGTCGGCTGCCTTGACCATGCTGCGCTACCGCACATGGAACTGATCGCCGGTGACCTGCGGCGGGCTCTCGATGCGATGGCGTGCATCGGCGGGCAGATGTCACCAGATGACGTAATCGGCCGCATCTTCGCGACGTTCTGCGTCGGTAAATAAACCCTGCTGCGCGGAAAGTCCCTAACCGTCCTATACTTTCCTTTCGCACCGGATAAGGACAAAACCATGGCAGAAGACGGACCCAAGATTCACATTGACAGCGACTGGAAAGCGCAGGCTCAGGCGGAGAAGGCAAAACTTGCTGAGAAAAGTAAAACCGCACCCAAGGCGGGGGCCGGCGGAAGCGGCGGAGCGGGCGGGCTGCCTCCAGCTTCGTTCGAGACGCTCATCAGCACCATGGTCACGCAGGCACTCTTTGCGATGGGCGCAATTCCCGACCCGCGCACCGGCCAGCGGATGCAGAACCTCGACCACGCCCGCTACCAGATCGACCTCCTGGGTGTGCTCGAAGAGAAGACCAAGGGCAACCTCACCGAAGACGAAACCAACCTGATTTCGTCCGCGGTGTACGAGCTGCGCACGCGATATATTCAACTGCTCAGTGCTGCCCGGGGTGGGTGAAGCCGTGATGATCGAGCAGCGAGCGTTCTACTTGAGACCGCATCGCAGCGATATCCTGACTGATCTTCGCCGTATCAGGTTGAGGGCTTTGCCCCCCTTCGCGCAGCTCTCTACAATCTTTCACCTTCCGACCGCGGACGATTTTCCGCGGTGAAAGGACATTCCACCGTGTCTGAAACCGCCCACGCCTCCCCCGCTGCCGCCAAACCTCGAACCTTTTATCAGAAGCACTATTTCCTGTTGCGCCGTCTGCACTCGCTCTCAGGAATCGTGCCGGTCGGTCTGTTCGTGATCATGCACTTGTTCACGAACTTTCAGATCATCTCCGGCGACTTTCAGCATGAGGTTGAGTTCATCCACGGCCTGCCCGCGCTGACCGTCGCCGAAATCGGCATCTGGCTGGGAATCGGCTTTCACGCGGCATTGGGGCTGGTTTACACCTTTGCCGACAAGCCGGACTTCGGCATCACCGAATCGAAGCACTACAAATACCGAGACTCCTGGCGTTACACGTTCCAGCGCATCACCGGCGTGATCGCCCTGATTTTCATCTTCCTCCACGTGGCGACACTGCGTTGGCGCTGGAGCTTTGGAGGATGGTTCACGCCGTTCTTCGTGGCAGCTCCCGACGGCCAGCCGCTGGTCTCCGCAACGACAGCCGCTGCTCTGCAAGGAAGCACTCTCGTGCTGGTGCTCTATATCGTCGGCGTCCTGAGCGTGATTTATCACTGGTGCAACGGGCTTTGGACGGCGGCGATCTCCTGGGGGCTGACGGTCAGCGTCGCGTCCATGGAACGCTGGCGTTACGTCTGCGCAGGGCTGGCGGTCATCCTGACGATCTTCGCCGGCGGGGCCATCCTCGGAGCGATGCGTTACGAGATCACCCCGCAGCAGCGACAGGGCATCGAAGCAGCCATCAAGGCTTATCAGGAAAAAGGACAGGTCATCCATAAGTCGGGCGGGCATGCCCTCGACGCATCACCCGTTCATCAATCGCCTCTGAACACGAGCGTTTCCTTGGATGCGTCGCCCAAGACGCAAACCCCCGACCTGGGCAAGGACGATCACGAGTAAGGAATATGGCTAACACTAAACCCAGAGTCATCATCGTCGGCGGAGGCCTCGCCGGCCTCGCGGCATCAGTTCGCTGTGCGGAAGCAGGCGTGAGCGTGGATCTCTTCTCCATGGTCCCCGTCAAACGCTCACACAGCGTTTGTGCGCAAGGCGGTATCAATGCCTGCAATGAAGTCGCCCGTCAACAGGGCTACTCCGAATACATGCACTTTGATGAGACCGTGTACGGCGGCGACTTCCTCAATCACCAGCCGCCCGTCTATGAGATGGCGTACTACGCGCCCAAAATCATCGATCTGCTCGACCGCATGGGTGTGCCTTTCAATCGCACGCCTGAAGGAGAGCGCGATCTGCGGATGTTCGGCGGATCACTCTTCAAACGCACCCACTTTGCCGGCGCGACAACCGGCCAGCAGCTTCTCTACGCACTCGATGAGCAAACCCGCCGTTTCGAGGCGGAAGGCAAAGTCAAAAAGTATGAGTTCTGGGAGTTCCTCTGGCCGGTGCTCGATGAAACCGGCACCTGCAAGGGCATCGTCGCGCAGGATATGCGGACGATGAAGATCCAGCCGTTCCGTGCTGACGCGGTCGTGATGGCGACCGGCGGATGCGGGATGGTGTACGGCAAGAGCACGATGTCGGTGATCTGCACCGGAGGCGCGGCTGCCCGCTGTTACCAGGCCGGTGCCTGGCTGGGTAACCCGGAAATGATCCAGGTCCATCCCACCGCCATCCCCGGCGAGGATAAGTGCCGTCTCATGAGCGAATCAGCCCGTGGTGAGGGCGGCCGCCTGTGGGTGCCCGGTATCCGCGTCGGTAACGGCCCGGATCCCCGCGCTAACTGGAAGCCTCATCCTCAGTCGGGCAAACATCCCAACGAGCTGCCTGAGTCCGAACGCTGGTATTTCATGGATGAGCTGTACCCCAAGTACGGCAACCTCGTCTCACGCGATATCGCCACCCGTGAAATCTTCTTCCGCTGCCAGGAAGGGTTCGGTATCGGCGGCGGGCGCATGGTTTATCTCGATGTCACCCACCTGCCCGACGCCAACAAGAAAAAGCTCGCGGGTATTCTGGAGATTTACGAAAAATTCGTCGGTGAGGATCCTCGTCACGTGCCCATGAAGATTTTCCCCGCCGTCCACTATTCCATGGGCGGGCTTTACACGAAATACGCAGCCAAGCCCGACAACAAGGGCATGATCTTCGGCGATCCGGCGAACATGATGACTAACGTGCCGGGACTTTACGCCTTTGGTGAGGTCAATTACGCCTATCACGGGGCTAACCGCCTGGGTGCCAACGCCCTGCTGAACTGCATCTTCGACGGCCTCTACAACGGCATGTCCGTCGTCACCTATGTCAAGGATGTCGTTAAGAGTTCCGCCAACGAGGCGGCCGAAGCTCCCTTCACCGCTGCGGTGAAACAGGAGGAAGACAAAGTCCGGCGGCTGATCTCCTCACAAGGCCAGGTCAATCCTTACTCGCTTCACGCCCGGCTGGGTGATGAGATGACTGACTCCTGTACCGTCGTGAGGGAGGAAGGCCGTCTCAAGGCAGCCCTGGAAAACGTCCGGCAGATGCGAGAGCAGTATCGAGGCGTACGGCTGACAGATACGAGCATGTGGACCAACCAGAACCTGAGCTTCACGCGGGCACTGGGTGATATGTTGATTTACGCCGAAGCCATCGTGATGGGCGCGCTGGAACGTCGTGAGTCGCGCGGCGCGCACTTCCGCAGCGATTTTCCCGATCGTAACGATGCGAATTTCCTGAAAACAACCATCGCCAAGTACGACCCGGCAACGGCGAAGACGAGTCTGGCGTTTGAAGATGTCCCGGTTCCGCTGATTCAGCCTCGCGTCCGAAACTACGGCAAAGTTGAATCTAAATAAAGTGATCCGATCTTGCGTAAGGTAAAGGAAACAGTCGCAGTCCACTGATCGGTTGGAATCTGAACCCAGGGATTCACCTATGCAGCTACACGATCACATGGTCAAGCTCGGTGCCAGACTTTTCCGCTGGCGCAGCTACCTGCCCCTGCTGACGGTGGGACTCTTCGTCTGGGGATTCCTGTCCTATCGTTTTCCCCTTAACAGCTCCCGTGCTGACGTGGTACTGGAAATCACCTGCCTGGGGATTTGTTTCGTCGGTCTGCTGGTACGTGTGCTGACGGTGGGATTCGTTCCTCGCGGAACTTCCGGCCGCAACACAACCACGCAGAAAGCATCCCGGCTCAATACAACCGGCATGTATTCCGTCGTCCGTCATCCGCTCTACCTGGGTAATTTCCTGATCTGGATGGGGATGATTCTGTTCTTTCATGACGCCCTGCTGTTTATCACCGCGGCTCTGATTTACCTCGTGTACTACGAACGGATCGCCATGGCGGAGGAACAGTTTCTGCGCGAAAGTTTCGGGGATCAGTTTGAGTCCTGGGCAGCCAAAACTCCCGCCATCATCCCCAACTTCCGTCTTTGGGTGGCACCCGACCTCCGTTTCTCCTGGCGCACGGTGCTGCGACGGGAGAACAATACCTTCATGTTGATCATTGTCGGCATGACGACGCTGGAAGTGATCTCCGATGTGGTGGTCGAAAATGTCCTCGAACTGGAGCCGATGTGGATTTCCCTGCTGGCTCCCAGCGTCTTCCTTTACATCATGATCCATGTTCTGAAGCATTACACCCGCCTGTTGGAGGTGCCCGGCCGGTAACCAAACCCCACCCCACGTCCCATGATCGACACAGCCGCCAACCCGGTTCCTTCCATTCACCGCTGGCTTCCGCCTGAGCGGATGCGGCGTTATCAGTGGGCTAAGGTCGTCGGCGGCGTACTGGTAGGCGTCATCTTTTCCGGATGGCTTTTTCTTCAATGGTCGAACCCTGTGATGCGAATCGTGGCGATCGGATTGATTTTGATGACCGCCTGGATCATCGCGTCGTCGATCATCACGGACCTCCATCGCTCACGCGGGCGACAGCTTTCCATCGAAGACGACGCCCTCATCATCGAGACAGGCAGCCAGACGAGCTGCATCGCACTCGATGAGATCAGCCGTGCCGAATGGCATGAGGAACCTCCCGAACGAGCAGGCCTGCTGCTGCTGGATAGCGAGGGAGAATCGATGGCACTGATCGACCGATATTTCCTGGCAGACCAGACCGAAGCCCTAGCGTTCGTCCACTGGGCGCGCGAGCGTGCCCCGTTTAATTTCGAGATTCGCTGGCCTCAAAAGTAGGCGGGGAAGACCTGCCTAGGATGTATTTCTCAGGTGGAAATTCCCACCTTATGTTGAACCCACGGTGGCGTCGTCCACCCCACGAGGAAAACCATGACTGCCCCGAACGCCGACGTCCGCACCATCCTCTTCAAAATCAAACGCCAGAAGGGGCCGAACGATCCGCCCTACTGGGAAGAGTACGCGGTGCCCTACAAGCCCAATCTCAACGTCATCAGTTGCCTCAACTGGATTGCGGAGCATCCCGTGACCACTGCCGGCCATGAGTCCACGGTCGTGACGTGGGACGCAGCCTGTCTGGAAGAAGTCTGCGGCTCATGCACGGTAAATATCAACGGACGGGCACGGCAGGCATGTTCCGCATTGATCGACCACCTC
Source organism: Phycisphaeraceae bacterium (assembly GCA_020851465.1). Lineage (NCBI taxonomy): Bacteria > Pseudomonadati > Planctomycetota > Phycisphaerae > Phycisphaerales > Phycisphaeraceae > Phycisphaeraceae bacterium. Next base: position 716,816 of record JADZCR010000006.1, read on the forward strand.
GTCGCTGAGACGGGACAGGATGTCATCGTGCTCGAACCGATGCAGAAGTTTCCGGTCGTCCGCGACTTGTGCGTCGAGCGGCAACGGATGTTTGAGAATCTCAAACGAATCAAAGGTTGGGTGCCCATCGACGGCACCCATGCGCTGGGGGCCGGCCCGAAGGAGACGCCCGCCGAACAGGACCGCCGCTACGCGCTGTCCCGCTGTATGTCCTGCGGCTGCTGCCTTGAGGCGTGCCCGCAGTTCACGATTGATAACGAGTTCGTCGGTGCGCAGATCTTCGGCCAGGTGACCTACTTCAACATGCACAAGACCGGCAAGGTCCACAAAGACGACCGGCTTGAGGTCATGGAGGAAGCCGGTGGAATCGCCGACTGCGGCAACGCACAGAACTGCGTCAAAGTCTGCCCGAAGGAGTTGCCGCTGACCGAGGCCATCGGCGAAGTCGGCCGTCAGACAACCATCCACGCCGTCAAAGCGTTCTTTACCGGCAAGTAACTAAGAAACCTCTCCACGAGACATGCTGCCGCACCTCTTCACGGACACGGCCGTCTTGTCATGCGCCGATTATTTGGTCGCTCCGGCGTCCGCAGGCTTCGGGGCGGGTCGAACCACCCGGCCATCAGCGTAGGCCTTGGCGCCATCGGGGTCCGCCTTCCCGCCCTTAAGCTCCCACAGCAACACCGTGGTCGCATCGGCTGTCTTTGGATCGGGCGGCTGCGCATAACCGTAGCCGGGATATTCACCCGTGCGCGGATTGGTCAGCAGAGCCTTCAACCCCTCTTGTCCGTTGACATATTTTGAGAGGTCGTCGAGCTTGGCCGGATATGCGCCGTCGTTGTCTGCCATATAGGTCTGGATCGCCACGGATAACTGACGCATGTTCGACATCGAGCTAGTAGCCTTGGCAGCCGCACGAGCGTTACGGATGGCCGGCCCAATCACTGTGCCGACTTCCTTGAGTTTTTCCGTCGATAACGCAATGGCGACCTGTGATCCCTTGGCGTCGGCTTTCATGCCGTCGAGCAGCAGCATCGGGCCGACCATCATGGTCATCCGGGGAGACACCGTCATGCCCTTGGCCATCGCCGCTTTGAGCGGAGCCATCTGCTGTTGCGCCTGGAGGATCGCAGCATTGAGCGAGTTCGACAGAGAAGTCGCGCCGGCATCATCGGCGGATTGAATCACCAGGCGAACATTCGGCGAATCGCCGAGAAATATCTGTCCGCTCGTCCACTCGGCTGCCGACAGGTCGGCCAGGAGTTGCTGGACCGCAGGCAGAGCGTTTTGCTGCGCTTGGGCGATCTTGGCGCGGAGCTGTTCGTTGGGTTTAACCGCAATTCGAATGGGAGCATCACCTGCCAGCGACAGCGCCGCCGCGAGCGTCTTGCCCGCAGCCTCATCACCGCCGCCAACCAGCGGAGAGTTACGTTTGTTCGTCACCTGGAGCCAACCGTCCTTGAGTTGTCCTACCACCGGCTCGGTGCCTTTGGGCGCCAGTTCCAGGATCAGAGCCTTCATCGCATCAGCTTTGGAGGCGTCGCTTAACTTGATCAGCGCTACCGGCTCCTCCATGGCGCCGCTGGCCGGCTGTTTCATCACATACCCGATCGTCTGCCCGCCCGCTGCGATGAACTTCTTGTGCTTTTCGTCATATTCAGGCAGTCCGTCCTGAAACTCCTCCGCTGCGTCACCCATGATCGCCTTCGTTACCGCTTTGAGATCGGACGCGCTGATCTTTGTCATGTCGAGCAATACGACCGCCACCACATCCGGGCTGTTGACCTCCGTTGGCAGCGTGACCGCTGGTGCCCGCACAATCGTCATTAAAAGCAGACACGTTGCCGCCGCTATAACTGTGTAGCACCGCCGCATGGAGGTCCCCTTTGGGTGATGAAAATGGTGATTTCTCGATCAGGTTCGATGAATCATACCGGGCCGGTTCCATAAAGCGATCTGAGTCGTTTCACATGCTGATGTTCAAACACCAGCCGTTGAACCGCGCTTCTCAAGGGACGTAGTGGTTAGTGACGATGAGAACCAATGTCATGGCTCTGCCACGTCTCTCTTCGGTGCGGCCGCTCGTCCGCTATGTGGACGAAAGCCAGGCTGTCATCGACATTCACTTCACCCTGCTGCCGATGGTCCCCACCCATGAGGAGCCTGCGCTGCCGCTCGGTGCCGTTGAAGTCCTCGTCGAAATGGTTGGAGCGGACGGTTTTTTCGATGAGCAGCGCAGCCGAGTTGACCTGCGCGGTCTGGAAGGCAACGTGCGGATGGAGATCGTTCATCCTGAGCGTTGGTGGCCGGCGGGCATGGGCGAGCAGTCACTCTATTGCTTCAAGGTAACGCTGGTGCATCAGGGTGAAGCGACCGACATGCGGACGGTCACTGTCGGCTTTACCTCGGTTCGTCTGGATCACCGCAGGCCGTGCGCCAGTCGGGCTGAACTGCTGGTCAATGGCCAGGTCTGCCCGATCGACGCAGTGATGCCGATTGATCTGATCCATGAGCGGCGACTCCTGCCGATCGCGGGGCACTCGCTGTTGATCGTGCGCGATCATTACGGGCCGGATGTTTTGTACGAGGCTGCGGATCGCGCGGGAATCCTGCTGATTCAGTGCGTGCCGATTGATCCCGCAGGCAAGCCGGAGGAAGGCGTGGTCGATCAGGTCGATCGCCTTTCCGCCCACCCCAGCCTGTGCGGGTGGTTTGTCGGGCATCTGGGGCGCATGGCCGACGACGTAGCCGCGCGGCTCCATGCTCTTGACCCTACTCGAAGTGTGCTGCGCACTGTGCCGGTGCAATAACGCGACAATGATGTGACTGATTCACGAACGTCGGCCGAATGAAGCCGAACCGTCTGCTGATCTGTGCGCATCGAAACCGTGAGCAGATCAACTCTGCCTCGTCTCCCCTATAATCCAAGGATGATTCCGCTTTTTCTTGGCCTGAGCATCGCCAATCTCATCCTGCTGGCTACCGTCTTTGGACTTGGCTTGTTCGCCACTGACGCGCAGCACAAGACCACCGGGGTTTACTCGTATCACATCTCGCTGGCGTTCGCGTCGGGGATGATGGTGCTGCTGACGCATCTGGCGTTCTACACCTATTTCATGGCTACGACGAAGTGGCTCGCCGCCGCCTCCGACAAGGCCAACTTTCCCATGGACCGCTTCGCCGCCCCCGCTTATGGAGCCAAACGCCGCGCCATGCGGGTCGCCATGACCGCCATCCTGCTGACCATGCTGGCGATGTTCGCCGGCGCAGCCGCGGACCCGACCGTCAGGCCGTGGTGGCCCGGCGAGGTGCATATGTTCGCCGCGATCGTTGCAATCGTCGCCAACGCCTTTTGCGTCTGGATCGAATCCGACATGATTAAATCACAGCGGCGGTTGATGGATGAAGCATTGGCGGAGCTGAACGCCATGCCCGGCATCCGCGTCGAGCAGACCTGAAACCGCCGGCAATATCTGCTGTTCCCAAACTTGTCAGCGTACAATGCTTTTTGCGTACTTCTTAATTTCCCCTGCTAATGGGAGCCAGTCATGAAATTCCTTTCCACCATTCTTGTCGCGCTGATGATGCTGGTGATCTCGTCGCCGCTTCTGGCGGTCGATGATGCGCATTTCAAACAGGGTGACGAAGCGATTAAAAAGGCCATCGCCTATCTGCGTGCCACGCAAGGCGCGGATGGCAGTTGGACACCCAAGGCAGGCCCCGGAATCACCGCACTGGTCGTGCGCGGCATGCTCGATCAGCCGGACATCAAAGCTGATGACCCCGCAGTCAAGAAAGCAGTCGCCTACATCCTCAGCATGGTTAAGGAAGACGGCGGTATCCACGACGGAAAACTCGAAAACTACAACACGGCTATCTGTCTCTCCGCCCTGGCGAGAATCAACGACCAGCCAGGGGTGGCGGAAATAATCAAGAAGGCTCAGGACTATCTTCGCGGGCTTCAGTGGTCGGATCAGGTCGATCCTAACGGCGTCAAGATCACCGAAGCGCATCCGTTCTACGGCGGCGCGGGCTATGGACGAGAAGGCCGCCCGGATATGTCGAACACGCAGATTATGCTCGAAGGCTTGTACGACTCCGGGCTGGACTGCAACGATCCGGCGTTCAAACGGGCACTGGTCTTCATCACACGTTGTCAGGGTACGGCGGTGAACAAGGAATTCGGCGACAAAATCGCACCCGATGGCGGCTTCATTTATGCAACCAGCCAGAGCCGAGACAAAGTCGGCCAGCTTGAGTCGAAGGCCGGCATGGAAACCGTGGACATCCCCGGACAAGGCCAGCAAAACCGCATGCGGACTTACGGTTCAATGACATACGCCGGTTTCAAGAGCTACCTCTATGCACAACTCGATCGCAATGATCCTCGCGTCAAGGATGCGCTGGGCTGGATCACGCGGCACTACACGCTGGACTTCAACCCCGGCCTTCAGGACAAATCCGACACGCCCGTCGATGAGCGGCTGCAGGGCCACTACTACTATTTTCTAACTTTCTCGCGTGCTTTCGACGCATGGGGGCAGAAGCAGATCACCCTGGCGGATGGCACCAAGCGTGACTGGGGTAACGACCTGGTGGACAAGCTGGCGTCGCTGCAAAAAGAAGACGGCTCGTGGGTGAACTCCGCCGACCGCTGGATGGAAGGTGATCCCAACCTCACCACGGCATTTGCTGTACTTGCGCTGGAACACGCGCTGAAAAAATAGCGCAGGTTCTGCGGGCGATTACGTCGCTGATGCCATTTTTGCCGCCAGCTTGATTGCCGCCTTCATGCTGCCGGCATTCGCCTTATTTTGTCCGACGATGTTGAATGCGGTGCCGTGGTCAACGCTTGTGCGGATGATCGGCAGGCCCAGTGTCACATTCACCGCGACATCCCAGCCGATGAGCTTGACGGGGATCAACCCTTGATCGTGGTACATCGCCACGACCAGATCATATTTGCCCGCCAGCGCGTCGAGGAAAATGGTGTCGCCGGGGAACGGCCCGTGAACGTCGATTCCCTTGTGCTGGGCCATCTGAATGGCCGGCGTGATGATGCGTGACTCCTCATCACCGAATTGACCGTTCTCGGAGGCATGCGGGTTGAGACCGCAGACCGCGATGCGCGGCTTGGCGATCCCCAGCCGTCTGCACGCCTCATGCCCCAAGTCGATCGGGTCGAACACCGCACCGATGGTCAGCACGTTGCGAATCTCCATCAGCGGCAAATGCACCGTCGCCAGCACGACGTTGAGCTTCGGAGCGTGGAACATCATTACCGAGCGTTTGACCTTGCATCGATAGGCCAGCAACTCGGTATGACCGGGAAACTTGCAGCCGGCGAGCGTCCATGATTCCTTGCAGATTGGCGCGGTGACGATGGCATCAATCCGACCCGATGCGCCAACCGGCCGATTGGCTGCGACAATCGCATCCTCAAGGAACTTCAGTGAGGCGGCCCCGCCCTGCTTTGTCGGCCGGGGATTTCCCGATCCCAGCACCGAAAACTCGTCGTAATCAAGCACCACCACATCGTGAATCAGGTCGTACTCCGCCCGCGGCGAATCGTGCTGAAGCCGCCACCAGAATGGATCGATTTCCGCCAGGTCAGCGGCATAGCTGAGCAATTCATTCATACCGTAAATGACAAAACGACCCAGCTTGCGGATTTCCTCATCGGCGAGTGCTTTGACAACCACCTCCGGCCCGATGCCTGAAGGCTCGCCCATGGTGATGCCGATGACCGGTCGGCGCGGCTGAGGGTTGGAAGACGATGAAGCCATGGATTCATCCTATACGCGAACGCCCCTTCATGATCCACCCGCACCATCACAAGCGGCGACTCCTGATTCCGTAGTCCGCTTGTTACCATCTCCGCATGGCTGAGAATCGAACGATGATCGAAGTCGCTGTCGTGGGCGTCGGCCGCATGGGTAAACATCATGCGCGGACGTATAAAAAATTATCCGGTGCGAAACTCGTCGGTGTCGTGGATGCGGATGAGGACCGAGCCGCGACGATCGCTGATGAATACGGCTGTGCCGCCTACACCTGTGCGGATGAGTTGCTGGCCCGCCATCCGAATCTCGCGGCTGTCAGCGTCGCGGTACCGACGAAGTATCACACCCCGGCAGCTACGCCGTTCCTGCATCGCGGCATTGCCTGCCTCGTGGAAAAACCGTTGGCCGCTGATGTCGTCGAAGCCCGTTCGCTCGCTGACCTTGCGACGAAACACAAGGCTGTCCTCCAGGTCGGCCACACGGAGCGTTTCAATCCCGCGGTGCGGGCTGTCGTTGCGATGAATCTCCGCCCGCGTTTTATCGAGGTGGATCGCGTCAGCCCGATGACCTTTCGCTCGCTCGATGTGGGTGTCGTCATGGACATGATGATTCACGATCTGGACATCGTGCTCATGCTCGCCGCATCAAGGCTCGATCGCGTGGACGCCGCAGGCGTCGCCGTACTCGGCCAGCACGAAGACATCGCCAACGCCCGTCTCGTCTTCGCCAATGGTTGTGTAGCCAACCTTACCGCCAGCAGATTGGCACTCAAGACCGAGCGGAAACTACGACTCTTCAGCGAAGATGGATACGTCAGCCTCGACTACGCCAAACGCACCGGCATCGCCCTCAGACGGGCACAGAACATGGCCGCACTCGAACAGGTCCGCGCTCAGATCGCCGAGGGTATGGACCTTTCACAATTGGATTATTCACAACTGGTAAACATCGAGGAATTGAGCATGGGGCCTGACGATGAGCAGGACCCCCTGACCGCTGAGCTGACGAGTTTTCTGGATGCGGTGCGCGGCAGACGGATGCCGGAGGTGGACGGCACGGCAGGTTACGCAGCGGTGGATGCCGCTGAACGTGTCGTCGCCGCGATCCGCGCCCATCGGTGGGAAGGCCTGCCGCAACCGCGCGTATGACTCTCCATGCGATGGTCCCCCGCTGATCTCGCCGACGCCGTTTACGAAGGCTTCCTCGCCCGCGCGGAAGCTGACAATCTTGAGCAGGCGGTCTATGGCTTCGACGCCCTGGCAGAGCTTGGCCTGCACCCGTTGATCCAGGAATCATTCCTCCGTGCCGGTTACGGAGTCTGGCCGGAGACACGCTACCCCTGCGACTGGATCAAGGCCAAACGCAACGAAGGCATGCGCTGCGACATCGTGCTCACTCCTGACAAGCGGGCGATCCGCGACCCGCGCCTGAAGGACACGCTTTTTGATTCCGACGAAGCGGTGGATGCGGAAAACGCCTACTGGCTGGAGGTCAAGACCGTCGCCCAGCATGAAAAGACCGGCCCCTTCCGCCGTTACAGTGCCGAACTGCTCGCGCCGGTGGCCAATGACGTGAAAAAACTCTGGAGCGACAGCATCATTCGTCACGCGGGACTGTTGCTCGTGTTGCTGACCGAATCACGCGAAATCGCGGAGCACGATATTCTCGCGTGGCATCGAAAGTGTCTCGACCGCGGCTATCCGGTGGCCGCTCCCGCCATTCGTGGTTTCAAAATCACCGAGCGCATCGGCAACGCATGGTGTGCCATCGCGTTGTTCGGCATTCGAGGGGTATAACCCGGAACGTCCCCCCGCTTTCGCATCGGGCGGGATCGCCTGTCACTCCGCCACCGCCAGCGAGGTTACCGGCAGCAGGCCTTTGACTTCCTTCGCTTTGCGTTTCCGCTCGATCATCACATACGCCAGAGGCACCACAAAAAGCTGGATGACGGTGCTGAAGCCGAGTCCCGCCATGATCGCTACCGCCAGCGGTTGCCAGAGTTCTCCGCCGCCGGAGAGGTTGAACGCCACGGGTATCAGGCCGACGACATTAGTCAGTGTCGTAAGGATCAGCGGCCTCATGCGGAGCTGACCGGCATAGACCACGGCCCGTTCGACCGGCACGCCGTGATCCCGCATCTTGTTGGCAAACTCGACGAGCACCATCGCGTTATCAACCACGATACCGGAGAGTGCCACGACGCCGATCATCGCCGAGACGGAGAAGTTCAGCCCCCATAGCAGCAGTCCCAGCGCCACGCCGACAAACGACAGGGGCACGCTGCCGAGAATGAGTAACGGTTGGCGGAAGTTGTTGAATTGAAACACGAAAATCACCAAGTTGCCGATCAGCGCGATGGCCATGGCGAGATTCAGATCGATGAAGGCTTCGTCACGGAGCTGATTTTCACCGCCGAATTCCACGACAACTTCATCATCTGACAGCAGCACGCGGTTGCTATGACTCTGCACGAGCGCGTGTCGCTGAGTCTCACTCAGGTCGGTTCGTAAAGCGGCGACGAGCTGGCGTTTTACGTCGTCGGGCAGAACCCCCTCATCAAGCTGGCAACGGATGTTGATGACCCGTTTCTGGTCGTAATGCTGGATTACATGCGCACTCATGGTGCGGTCCACGTCAGCCACCGCACCGAGCGTCGGTTGCTTGCCCGTCGGACTCCGCAGCGGCAGATTTTTGATGTCCTCCACCTGATCGCGGTCGCTCGGAGCGTTGCGCAGACGCAGGTCGATCTCCTCGTCGCCGCCAAAATCCACCGATCCGACTCGAACGCCTTCCAGCGCGTAACTGACGCTTGTGGCGATCTGCTGGGCGTCGATGTCATACAGACCGGCCACCGCGCGGTTCGGCGTCGCGTTCAATTCGTTGCGCCGACGGAAATCACTGGTTACATCGCGTGTGCCGGGGATCGTGCGCAGCAGACGCTCCAGAGACTTGGAGCGTTGGGCCAGTTCATCGAGCGAAGTCTCCCGCTGCGCCAACACCCGAACCACCACCGGAGCACCGGCGGGCGGGCCTTCCTTGGGGGAAGTCACATGTACGATCACATCCGGCATGGCGGGCAACTCATCCTCGATCGCCTTGCGGATCTGCGAGTTGCTGCGCTGCCGATCCGCCGCCAGTTCCAGTTCGACATAAACCATGCCGAATTCCGGCCCGGTTCCAACCGGCGCGTCGAGCCGTGTATTAAGCCGTCCGGCCTCGCCGATCGTCGTCACCGGGCGGACGCGAGGCGAGCCGGGAGACGGTTGATACCACTCCTCCGGTCGAACCGCCCGATTCACCGCAGCCTCGATCGTGGATGCAACCTCGACGCTCTTTTTCTCCATCGATGAACCCAGAGGCAACTCGAAATTGACCTCGATCACCGGCGTGTCCGCCTCCGGGAACAACTCAAACCCGACCGCACCAATAAAAAATAAGCCCATCGGAATGATCACCGCGACAGCAGCGAGCGTCATCACCAACCCACGGTGAGGAATCAGGTGATCCATGATCCAGCCGTAGCCGCGTGACATCCGCGAAGCGCGGGAAAGCGTCTCGGCATTGGCGATTTCTTCTTCATCCTGCGAAAGGTCAGCGACCGGTTGGCCCGTGGCATCGCAATCTCCCTTCTTGCGGGGCGGCGACTTCATCAGGTAAACACTCATCACCGGCAACAGGAAGTGATCCACCAGGACTGCTGCGATCAGCGCGAAGATGGTGACAATCGGAAGCTGCCGCAGAAACTCGCCCATGACGCCGCGAACGAGGAACAGCGGGGCAAAGCTCGCCACCGTGGTGGCATAGGCAAAGAGCACCGGCACGCCGACCTCCGCCATGCCGCGTCGCGCCGCCTCCAGCGGGCCGCGGCCCAACTCGCGGTGGCGATAGATATTTTCTCCGACCACGATGCTGCCGTCCGCCACCTCGCCCACGACGAGGATCATCGCAAACAGCACCATGTTGTTGATCGCCAGACCGGGGTAGATCGTGTGCTTGGCCAGCCACATCAGAGCGAACGTGACCAGAAGGCAGAAGGGAAATGCCGTACTGATGATCGCTGCGTTGCGCCAGCCAAAGACGATCCAGAGCATGATCACCACCATCAGAGTGCCTTGCCAGGCATTGCTCGTGAGCTGGTTGAGCATGTAATGAATCTCGCGGGCCTGTGATCGTACGGTGCCGATCTGCGTACCCTGATTTTCCTTGTTGGCAACGAAGCGATCGACCGTGCTCTGAATCGCGTTGGCAGCCGCGAGCACGTCCACATCGGTCTTGGGTCGTGCCAGGAGCACCGCCGCGTCCTTACCGTCATACCGCGCGATGCTGTCCAGAGGTTTGTGGCCGACATAAATCTTCGTCGCAATATCCGCCAGGATGACGGGCTTGCCCTGTCGCTGCCCCAGGGGGATTTCCTTGATTTCTTCGATGTTCTTGAGGCGGCTACTGGTACGGACACGCAGGTCGCCGCCATCCGAGCTCTCAATCGCTCCGGATGGAGCTTCGTGATTGGCGTGACGAATCGCCCCCTCCACCTGCTGGTAGGTGAAGCCGTAGATGGACATGCGGTTGGGATCCAGCTCGATCTGAACCTCCGGCTCAAGCCCGCCGAAGATATCCACGCCGGCCACGCCCTCCACCTTTTCCATCTGCGTCTTGAGGCGCTCAGCAATCTGCCGCCTCTGCCGTCCATCTGCACCGCCGGCTACGAAAACCTGGATGATCGGGAAATTTTCAAATCCGACATCGTTGATGATCGGCCCTGGATTTTGCTGCGCTTCGGGCGGGAACTCGCCCTTGATCCGATTTATCAGGCTTTCAACGTCAGCCTTGGCATCCTTAACCGAAACATCGTCCTCAAAAACGAACTGCACCAGAGCCATGCCATGCAGTGCTTGAGAATGTACCGCTCCCGAATCCTTCAACCCGCGCAGCGTGCCGGCCTGCTCCTCGATCTTGCGGATGATCTGCGATTCATTGGTGGAAGGCGGCGCGCCGGGGTTCGGCACCGCCACGGTGATCACGGGCAGCTTGACCCGTGGAGACTTTTCCTTGGGCAACGTAAACATCGCACCTACGCCCAGACCGCAGAGGATCACAGTGGCGAGGATCACCAGCTTCGGATACGCGATGACTTTGGCGGTTACGTCCATGTGTATTGCCGACGTTATCGGCGCTGACTGTGCGTGAGCCGTCCCGGACGGACGGCAAACCACTAACGGTTGGATTCCCCAGCGGCCATCGGCTCGATGATCCGAACCGTCTGACCATCCGTCAGTCTCGTCTGACCCTCGACGATCAGGCGATCAAAACCTTGCGGCAGATCCGCCAGCAGGTAGAAATCACGGTCAACCATCACCGGCTTAAACGCTACACGGTGGGCCACCGTCATGGGAACATTGATCGAGCTTTGGCCGAGCTGCCCGAGATTCAACCCCGTTTGATAACCATCGCCAATGAAAAAGGCGTAATACTGGTCTCCGACACGAGACGCCGCTTCCGCTGGAATCGCAATCGCCTTTTTTTCGCTGACGCAGACCACTGCCTTACCGATCATGCCGGGCCTTAGACGGCCATCCGCATTCGCCAATTCGATTTCGACATTAAACAGCCCTGTCGCCGGATCAGCTGCGGGCGGGACGATCGCAATCGTCCCTTCGCGCATCGTGGTGTCACCCTTGAGCGCTTTGGCGGCATCCACATCGCTGGCCAGCGCCTGAACCTCCACCTGAACCTTCTGATCTTTTTTCAGCAGAGGAAGTTTTCGTTCAACCACGCCGACGACAAGTTTCACCTTGCTCAAATCGACGAGGGTGATGATCGGCTGAGACGGGCTGACCATCTGACCGACATCCACGGGTACCGCCGCGACCAGCCCTCGGATCGGAGACTTGAGCGTGGCGTCATCGAGGTTGATGTTGGCGACGTTTCCGGTCGCACGGGCGGACTGGTACACCGCGGTGGCGGCGGCGAGCTTTGCAAGGGCGGCATCCAACTGGGCATTGGCAACCTTCACCGCGGTCTGAGCTTTATCGATCTCGTATGTGTTGGCTGCGCCGGCCGCGCCCATTTTTTTCAGGCGGCCCAACTCCTGGGCGGCATCCTCCGCGCGGGCCTTGGCATCAGCGATCTGGGCGTTGGCAGCATCCTGAGCGGCCTTGGCCTCCTGCTCACGAGCCTTAGCCTCCTGCAAAGCTGCTTCGTACCGAAGCGGCTCAAGCTGAGCGAGAACCTGTCCCGGCTCAACCGAATCCATTTCCTTGATCGTCTTGTCCTTGCTGGAGCCTAGCTGCGCCAGCCGTCCCGCGATCTGGAAAGCCATGTCAATGCGGATATTCGCCTGAATCAGGCCGTGAAACGACTCGGTGACGCTGTACGGCCTCTCTTGGAGCGGAGCACAGCGGACCACCGCCGGCCGGATCACCGAAGGGGCGACCTTTTCCCGCAAACCGGATGAACGAAAAGCGGCAACCCCCCCGACTAAGGCAAGTCCCGCAAGGAAACAAAAGATGATGGCAATACGTGTTTTCATGCACCGGATTCGGCGAGCAGGGTCGCCATTGTAGTTTCTCATGTATAGATCGGTCTGTGCGGGCTGAAGAATTAGCGGACGTGGCCGGTATCGACGGCAGGCGAGAACGTTTCCCCGCCGCCATGACGCCGATGTTAACTGACTATTTTAGCAATGCCCATCTAGAAAGTCAAAAAGTTAATAAAATATTTTTCAGGCGTAGCCGAGAGCCGCTAGGTCATCCTCGTCGAGGCCGAAGTGGTGGCCGATCTCGTGCAACAGCGTAATGCGGATTTGCCCCTCCAACTGCTGCCCTCGCCGACCGGCGACACGCATGATCGGCCCGCGGAAAAGCATCATCCGGTCGGGCAGCGTCCCCGACTGCGATACGCTCCGCTGGGTGATTGGGATGCCCCAGTGCAGACCGCAGAGATCGGTTGTGCGCGGGTTGATGCCCATCTCATCAAGCACAACGCGCGACGGCTCATCCTCCACGATCAACGGAATCTCCTCCATCAGTTCCAGGAGATGACCGGGCAACTCGCTCATGATCTGATCGAGCAGCGAGTCGAACTGTCGGCGTTGCGCGGACGAAAGCATGTTGTCTCACCACTTGCCGACATTCAGACCCGCCACAGAAACCAACCGGACGGCATGTCGGTTGACCATCCTTGGGCGGCTCTGCGGGTGTTATGTCTCGCCGTGGAGCCGCAGCGTACCGACGATTTCGCTGATCGACCGGCAGCCCTGCCGTGCGAGGTACTCGCTAAGTCCCTGCGTGATGTTCAACGGCGTGGAAGGATCGACGAACATCGCGGTGCCGACAGCCAAGCCCGACGCACCGGCGAGCAGGAACTCCGCCGCATCCTGCCAGTATTGAATACCGCCCATACCGATGATCGGCACTCTGGCGTCGCGTGCCACGCCGCGGTAAACGCGGTGCGTCAGATAGACCGCCAGCGGTTTGATCGCCGGGCCGGATAATCCGCCGGTACCGTTGGCGATGCGCGGGCGTCGCTTGTGAATGTCGATCGCCATCGCCGTGTAGGTGTTGATCATGCTCAGGATATCGGTGCCGCCTTCGACGGCTGCACGGGCGGTCAGCACGATGTCGCCGACATTGGGTGACAGCTTAACGATGAGTTTCACCCGCTTGACCATCGCGCGGCGAACTTCACGGACGAGCTCCTGAAGTAATCGCGGGTCCGTTCCAAACGTCAGGCCGTCTTTCACATTCGGGCAGGAGACGTTGAGCTCGATGGCGTCCACATCAGGCTCAGCAGCGACCCGTCCGCAGACGCTTACGTAATCCTCCATGCAGTGACCGGCGACGTTGACGATGATCTTCGGCCCGCTCTGGCGCAGCTTGCGCAGTAGCGGCAGTTTTTCATCGAGGAATGCCTGAAGACCGACATTCGCCAGTCCGATGGCGTTGAGCATGCCGCCGCGCGTCTCAACGATGCGCAACGCTTCATTCCCCTTGCGTGGTTCAGCGGTGATCGACTTGGTGACGAAGGCACCCAGCCGGGAAAGGTCGGTGAAGTCCGCGTATTCGTAGCCGTAGCCGCAGGTACCCGAAGCCGTCATCATCGGGTTCGCCAGTTCGAGGCCGGCAAGATTCACCGCAAGGCTCACGCTCCCAGACGCGGGCTTTGGATCGGTCGAGGCTGATGGTGAGGTCGATCGTGTCATCGCGGGGAATCATACCGGGTTGATGGTCCCGGATCGAAAATAGGCGATAATGTTTCGAGTTTTGGAATGAGGAAAGGAAAAACTCCATGGCCCATGCGTTATCTGATCCACGGGTACTAGCCAAAGAGGAAGCTGACCGTATCAACTCCAACCGTCAGCAGTGGCTGGTCACGCCTGTGGATCGTGTCATGGCGGATGCCCCCTACTTTGAGCGTGAAAACCTGCTGGCGGGGCTGACCGATTTTCACCGCGAGCGCATGACCAGGATTCCCTCCATCGAGAAATACCCGGAGTCAAAACCGTGGGTCGATTTCGCCCTCCAGAACGAAGCGGAACTTAAACGGCTGGCCAATCTGAGCGACCGCGAGATTGCGATCTTCCGCAGTCTCACCACCTATCTGAGCTTCCGCGGTTATAAGCAGGCCAAGCTGCTGTCGGTCGATGAACGCTGCCGCTGCGCCTATCTGCCGGAAACCGATCGCGGTCCCATGCACATCAAAAACGTGGATGATCCCATCACGCACTGGAAACCATCCGACAAGCAGCCGAACCCAATCCCCTTCAGTGGAGATTTCGTCACTGACGGCGTGGGCAGCGGACTGCACATCGATGACGAGCCGGAGGACATTTTCCCGCTGCCGGTGCTCACCATGCTCAGACAATACGCCAACGACGTACCTTCGAGCGTGGATTTTCTCACACGCTACAAATCATTCTGGGGAGGCGGAAACCTGCTCATCCATGACTCGAAGAAGCGATCAGTCGCCATCGAAAAATGCAGCTTCAACTTCATCGAGGTGTTTTACCCGGATTCGACCGGCCGGTCTTACATCAGCGGAATGTCCTGCCGCGACCCTCAATCGCCGCAGGGGAAATATCAGCGGGCGAAACGCGATCAGGCTATCGAGCTATTCGGCATCGGGCAGGATTGCTCGGATAACGCCTTCTGGAGCATGTGCTTTACCTTCGAGCAGAAATTAAGACAGGCCCTCAATGATCTGCCAAAAGTTCCCACGTTTGCCGATGTGGTCAACCTGTTCACCAGTGCATACCCGAAAGGCCTGCGTAAAGACGGCATTCGTCTGCATCCCAAACAAGGCCTCATCGGCTACACGCTCTGCATCCACGCGACACTCCGTGATGAACGGAAATATTTCCGCTGGCAACGCAGTCAGGATGGGAGCCTGTTCCCAGCGCAGCCCGAAGTGTTTTCTTTTTGAACCATGCGGAAAATAGCCGACGGCTGAGTCAACACTGATCATACTCCGTGGCTTTATCCGCGACTTGTTTGCTGAGGCGATAATCGTCGCATGGAACCGCGCCCGCATATTTTCAACCTCGACCCGGAATCACTTTCCGAACTGCTCCAGGGCTGGGGGATGGCCAAGTTTCGCTCGACGCAGGTGCTCGAATGGGTTTACCGCCGACATGTCGTAAATCCCGCAGAGATGACCAACATCTCAGCCTCTGACCGCCTTTTGCTTTCCGAGCGGATGAGGTTTCTCGCGGGAACCACGCTCTCCCATCAGGTCGCCTCGGACGGCGTACAAAAACTCCTGATCGACTGGAGCCGACCGCAGCGCGAAGTTGTGCCGGATTCCGACAAGGTCGAGCCGAACCTGATTTCCGCAAACGCTCCCCTGCTGCGAGTGATCGATCACGAGCAACGCGATTCAAACCTCCATACCGAGTGTGTGATGATCCCTGCGGAAAGTGCTGACTCCGGCACCGAGCGCAGAACCGCGTGCATCTCCAGCCAAGTTGGCTGCCCGGTTGGTTGTCGATTTTGCGCTTCGGGTATCGGCGGACTCGACGGCAATCTTACGGCTGGTCAGATTGTCGAGCAGGTCTGGCGACTTGGCGCGTTGGACGGCGTGGAGCGCATCTCCAATGTCGTGTTCATGGGCATGGGCGAACCACTGGCGAACTTCGACAATGTCACACGGGCGATCAGAACGCTCATGGCCGATTGGGGACTGGGGATTTCCGGTCGGAGGATCACCATCAGCACGGTCGGCCTGCCTGCGCAAATCCGTCGATTGGCAGACCTGGAGTTGCCGGTCACGCTGGCGTTGTCGCTCCATGCGCCCGACGATGATCTGCGACGAAAGCTCATACCTTGGGCTGAGTATGTCACGATCGCGCAGCTCATCGAGGCGTGCGGCTATTACTTTGCAAAGACCGGCCGCGAAATCACTCTGGAATACATCCTGCTCGGTGGCGTTAACGATCAACCTGAGCACGCTCACAAACTCACCCAGATCGCCCGGCGGCTTCGTGCCAACATCAACCTCATCCGTTACAACGAAGTCAAAGGCATGCCCTTCAGCCGGCCGGCCGGAGATGATGTCCATCAATTCCAGGCGATCCTCCGCAAGGCAGGGGTCAACACCCACATCCGCGCCAGCCGCGGTCGTGATATCTCAGCTGCGTGCGGGCAACTTCGTCACGAACATCAAACCTCCGCGACTGCTAATTCTGCATCAGGAATCAGCGGGCACTGAATCCAGTCCGCTCTCGCAAATCCTGATTTTGCGGTAACGTGTGCCAATGTTTTTTTCACTACCGGGTTTTGGAGCTTTTCCTGATTCCGTTACGCTGGTAAGCTGGTTATGCAGAAATGAATGCGTCTCCATGGCATGACCGGAGGGATATCCGATCAAGGGGTGCCAGATGAAGATTCGCTGCACCAAGTGCGAAAAAAAGTTCAAAGTTCCTCAGACATATCAAGGTCGTAAAGTTCGCTGCTTCAACTGCGAGACGGTCTTCATTGCAACCGAGTATGTCGATCCTGAAGCGGCGGATTTATCGCTCTGGCGCGACATGATCGTGCAGGTGACCGAGCGTTACGGCAGCTACGTGGAAGAACCTGCCGAGGCTGCGACTCCTCAGGAAGAAGACCTGATCGAAGCGACGCTTGAGGAAGACGACTCAGCTGCGCTGGCACCGATCCGCTTTTCCCGCATGACCGCCGTCTCAGAATCAGCCTGAGCGATTTCGATCTCAGCGCGGTTGAGCTTCGGTACTCATGCTGATAGGCATCGTGCCCTCTGATCGACGCTGGTGTTACTTGATTTTCACCGTCTTGTTTTTGCGGACGCTCTTGATTTCCGCTTCGACGATCTTCACCGAGTTCGCCGCCGACTCGACCGTCACGATCGAGGGCTTCTGTCCGGTCTTTACACAGTTGATGAAGTAGTCGATCTCTTTCTCGTAGCCCATCGCCTGTTCCAGCGGAATACCGCGACGCTGGCCGTTCTCCACCAGTGTCAGCACATCCTTGCTGTCCAGATCGAATATCGCGGTCGCTTTTTCAAAGTTGACCGTGTAGCGCATCGAGAATCCAAAACCCGGCGACATGACCCAGCCGCCCTCGGCGACGACCATCGGCGGCGCGTTCGGACCTTCATAGATGTATCGCGTCATCACGTGATCGGTGTGGCCGGTAAGCTTGGTGTAACCGACGCTCTGCACCGCACGAGGCATGCCGAATAGATATTGGATGAAGTCGGTATCGTGGATATGCAGATCGAGGATCGCCCCGCCGCACTGCTCACCATCGCTGTAAAACGCCCCGCCGGGATGATTGGCAACGCGGCGGAATTGAGCCGCATAGACCTTGCCATAGGTTTGATTCTGCACCGCATCCTTGAGCCAGGTCCAACCGGGCCAGAAACGCATGCACATTCCGACCATCACCATCCGATCCGTCTTCTGCGTCAGCTTCACCAGTCGCAACGCTTCCTTAGCTGTCCGAGCTACGGGCTTTTCGAGCATCACATGCTTGCCCGCCTTGAGTGCGTACTTGAGGTACCGGGCGTGCAGCGGCGTGGGCAGGCAGATATCCACGATGTCGATCGACTTGTCGCGGATCAGTTTCTTCCCTTCCTCGTACTTTTTGACGGCGTTGATGTCGAAGGATGCCTTCGCTTGTCCCTCGATGTTTCCCGCAGCGCGTTCCTCACCCGACAATCGGCGCGGGTTGGCATCGCTGATCGCCACCACCTGCACGTCGGTGCGCTTGGCGTAAACGTCCAGGTGTGTATTCCCCATCATTCCCAGGCCGATGACTCCGACTCGTAGCATGAGAGTTTCCTTTTCGATTTAAGCAGATCAGCGCGGGCGGCAAGCAGAATCAGCAAGGCACGATCAGAGCTTCATGATGACATCCATTGCAGCGCTGGTACGGGCAAGGTTTGCCGGATCCCACGGGAGCAGTTCCGCCACCAGCGTCTTGTCATAGCCGATCGCGCGGATCGCGGCCATCGTCTCCGGCCAGGGTACCTGACCAGCACCCAGCGCACAGAACGAGTACCCGCCGGTCCAGTTGAAGTTTTCCGTGTAATCCTTGACATGGATCCGCTTGATCCGCTTGCCCAGCAATTCGATCCAATGAGGCGGGTGCTGGTGGTAACCGAGCACATTACCCACATCGAAGTAAATGCCCAGCTTGTCACTCTTGATCGAATCCACAAAAGCTGCGAACTCCACCGGCGAGTAGAACAGGCCGTTCCATACGTTTTCGAGACACAGCTCGACGCCGACCTTTTCCGCAGTTTCGAGTAATGTTTTCACGCCGTCACGCAGGCGTGACAAGGCGTGGTCGTAGCGGACCAGGTCGGGCGAGATCGGACTCTTGACCACGCCGGGGACCATGAGCATCGACTTGACGCCCAGCCAGGCACAGCGTTGCAGCGCAGCTGCGTGCAACTCGATGGATTTTTTTCGAGTGGAGGCATCGTTGGAAAGCGGATTGATGCCCCAGGTGATGCCGACCCCCGCCGTTTCCACCTTCAGCTTCAGCTTGGCGGCAGCGGCGCGGATTTTTTCGCAGTCTTTTTGGCTGGTCTGCGTGTTGAGGACGCCATCGGTCCCAACGGAAACTTCCATGCCCTCAAAGCCGGCATCTTTCGCCTGGCGCAGGGCATCATCGACCGGGTGCGTATTCGACAAGCCGTCTTTCATCGACCAATAGCTGATACATTTAATCACGGGCGGTCTCCTGACGAGGGCCAGAGTTTAGCGGCGGGAGAAAGTGACAACAATAGCCTGTCCACGGTAAACCGGCTCACCCGCCAGCGATCGAACGCGATTTCATGCCACGCCCCATGCGACGAATGGCAGACGAGTGGAGGAAGATCAGCAGTGCTGCCGGTTGCGACTTGCCCCGCTTTAGCCCACAATCTGCGACTTTCACCCCCTGGCGTACCCGCTCACCATGACCGTTTACGAAACGATCAATCCTGAACAGATTCGCGTTTGGTGTGAAGGCTGCGGTTACTGGCCGGCGTGCCTCCCCGGACAGCCCGACCGCATCCGCATCGGTGGCTCACCCTTTACTGAACCCGAGGAGCTTGAACTGCTCGACTGGGAAGACTGGGCGGTGGCTTTCGAGAAACGCCAGCTTAAATTCGTGTACGACCCGACCAAGGGCTGGTTTGATCTCCAGACTCGCAATGTCCGACCCGATTGATCCTCGCCCCCGGATCGGCAAAATAACCGCTCGGCAGTGCCACGGAAGACCGAACCTAAACCTCGGAACCTCACCCGCCTCCATTAAGTTTCCAACACCATGGCTCGACAGCGCGTCTGTGTGATCGGCCTCGGCCCCATCGGTAACCGCCACGCGCGGCTACATGCCGCTGATCCTCTCGCCGAGCTTGTCGGCGTCTGCGATCGCGTCAAGGATCGCTGCGACAAGGCCGCTGCATCACTGGGTGTTCCCGGATTTCTCGATGCCGGAAAAATGCTCGACGCGCTCAAGCCCGACATCGTGAGCGTCGCCACCGGCGGAGTCGAATACGGCAGCGATCACTTCGAGCCGACGATGCAGGCACTCGAAGCAGGCGCCCACGTCCTTTGTGAAAAACCCATCTGCAACGAAATCGACAAAGCTCAGAAGATGGTCGCCAAGGCACGCGCGATGAATCGCTGCTTCGGCATCAACCTTAATCACCGTTTCACACCCGCGGCCCGACTGGCGAAACAATGGCAGGCCGAAGGACGACTCGGCACGTTGCTGTTCATGAATATGGCGATGTGGATTAAAAATCCCAACGAGTCCTCGCCCTGGTTCCAGATCAAAGCCCTCCATCCGCACACCGTGGACATCATGCGGTACTTCTGCGGCGACATCGAGCAGGTTCATTGCTTCGCCACCAAAGCACCGGGAAGAAATATCTGGTCCACCGCATCTTTCAACATGAAATTTCGGAACGGTGCGGTCGGCCACCTCACCGGCAGCTACGACATCGAGCGTGGCCACCCCATGGAGCGATGCGAGGTCGCCGGGACCAAGGGCCGGTTGATTATCGACGACATGTGGCGCGAAGCGACGCTCTTTCCCGCGGGTGATCCGACGAAGCTCGTTTACACCAATCCGATTTTCGGCGGGTTCCGTGATTTTGAAGACACCTTCACTGACCGCCTCCATCGCTTTGTGGAGCAGGTCCGCAACGGCGTCAGCCCCGAACAGATCGACGGCTCAGGTGCCGACGGACTGGCGGCGCAACAGGTTCTGGCGGCGGCGATCGAGTCGATAGAAAAAGGAACGGTCGTTAAGGTAACAACCAAGGATTAGCACTGCCGGGATTCCCGGCATACCGGAGATCAACATGCTTAACGTCGCGATTGTCGGCCTCGGTGGTATCGGAAACAACCACGCCGAGTGCTACAAGAAGAACGCCAACACCAAGCTCGTCGCCGTCTGCGACATCATTAAGGAGCGTGCCGACAAAGCTGCCGCGGCACACAACGCGCAGGCGTTTTACTCCGTCGCCGACATGCTCAAGAGCGGCGTGAAGATCGATGCCGCCAGTGTCACCACTGCCGGCCGGGAGAACGGCGGAGACCACTACCAGCCCACGATGGAACTCCTCGCCGCCGGGATTCCCGTCCTCGGTGAGAAACCCATCTCCAATGAAGTACCCAAGGCACGCGAGATGGTCGAGCTGGCGAAGAAGAAAAACCTGCCCTACGGCATCAACCTCAATCACCGCTTCACACCCGCGTCCAAACGCGCCAGGGAATGGATGCAGGCCGGACGGCTCGGTGAGATCAACATGATCAGCATGTTCATGTGGATCAACAATCCCAACGAGACGGCAGAACACTTCCACATTCGGGCGCTTCACCCGCACTCGATCGACGTGATGCGCTACTTCTGCGGAGACGTGAAACGGGTTCATGCCTTCTTCAAAAAAGGCCCCGGCCGCAAGTGCTGGTCAAACGTCCACGTGAACATGCAATTCGAGTCGGGCGTGATCGGTCACCTCATGGGCAGCTATGACGGCGGCGGTCCAGGCCACCAGTGGAGTCTGGAGCGATGCGAAGTCATGGGACAGGACGCACGATTCGTCCTCACCGATGCGTGTGAAGTGCTGGAGTTCCAGCCGCGAAAGAGCATCGAAACCGAGACGTACCGATACCTCGGCGGCATGCGCAGCTTCGGTGAGACTTTCCCGTCTCGCATCAACGCATGGATCGACGACCTCATGAATAAGACCCCGATCGACAAGATTGACGCCAAGGGCGAAGACGCGCTCAAGGCTCAACTGGTCATCGAAGCGGCTGTCGAATCCTGGGACAAGGGAACCGTCGTCGAGGTGAAGTAAGCCGGGCAAGTGCAGCACCCGTGATGCGCGACAGTTTCATCCGACTCGATCGCGCCAGTTCCGATCATTCGTAGATTCGCAGGAGCAATCATGAAACTTGGTGTCAACAGCGTGCTGTTCGGCGGGTTCGATCTGGAAACCGCCTTCAAATACACCGCCGCGTGCGGATACGACGCGATCGAACTCTCTGCCATCGACGGCATGAGCCAGCACATCGATCTCAACCAGTGGCGTGAGCAGGCACCGGCCATTAAGGACCTGTCCCAGAAATACAACCTGCCCATCACCGCGATGGAGCAGCCGTCGCAGGATCCCGCTCGGATGGAACTGGCATTTAAGGCGGCACAGGCCATCGGCATTCCGATCATCAATTGCGGACCCGGCGGGAAATCCGATGACGAGTCCACTTTCGGGCCGGTTATCGAGTCGTTGAAAAAGCTCGCCGACATGGCGCAGAATCATGGCGTCACACTGTGCGTCAAGGCGCACGTCGGCAGCGTCGTTTACAACACCCCCACCACGCTCCGACTGCTTGAGGCGATTCAGTCGCCGTCGTTCGGTCTGGACATGGACCCCAGCCACATTCACCGCGCCAATGAGAATCCGGTCGAGGCGATCAGTGCGGTCGTCAAGCGGATCAAGCATGTTCATATCCGCGACTGTAAGGGGCGTGAGAAAGGTCCGGGCACGCCGGCTCTTCAGGCCAACGGACGCGGTGACATCGACCTGATTAACTATATCCGGGTGCTGCATCAGTCGGGCTATCAGGGGCCGGTAAATCTCGAAGTCATTGGAGCCAAGCAACTGGAGCTGCCGCTGTGCGTCGCGGTTGCCGCCGAGTCACGCGGTCATATGCAGGCGTGTCTTCAGGCGTGCGGCGCACGGTAGGTTATGCAAAGATCAGCGATCATCGCGGAGAATTGAGTCCGGCCGACTACCCAGCCTCTCACCATCGACCCCACGAACTTTGCGACTGATCCGATCATGCCCCTGACCATCGCCATCCTCGGCTTCGCCCACGGCCATATCGGCATGTACGCCGACCAGTGGTTGCGTTGGCCTGATGAGGTTCGACTCATCGCAGGCTGGGACCACGACGCAGCACGTCTGCGAACGAATGCGGACAAGTTCAATCTGTCCGCGACGGAATCCGTCGATGCGATTCTTTCACGGAGCGATCTCGATGCGGTCGTCATCGGGGCGGAAACCTCGATGCACGCCGACCTGTGTGAAAAGGCCGCAGCAGCGGGAAAGGCCATCGTCCTCCAGAAGCCGATGGCGTTGACGCTGGCTGAGGCGGAGCGGATCATCGCGGCGGTCAACAAGGCCGGAGTAAAGTTCACCATCGCCTGGCAGATGCGTGTCGATCCGCAGAACCTGAAAATGAAAAACCTGATCGCCGAGGGCGTTCTGGGCCGGGTGTATCAGGTCCGCCGGAGACACTGCCTGAGCACGCACCAGTGGCCGGGTTTTGAAAACTCCTGGCACACCAGCAGGCAGCTCAATCGGGGCATGTGGGCGGATGACGCGGCGCACCCGATCGATTGGATGCTCTGGATGTTCGGCGAACCGGCGAGCGTAATCGCGGAGATCGACACACTCCACAACCCGAAAGTACCCGACGACAACGGCGTGGCGATCTTTCGCTACCCCAATGGACTCCAGGCGGAAGTGTCTTGCTCCTTTACCGCGACGGCTTCCGAAAACACGACCGAAATCGTCGGCGAGAAAGGCACGATCATCCAGAACTACGGCGATGCGGTCAGTTGCAATCTTCCGCGAGCCGCCGACGCCATTGGCCTCAAATGGATTACCAACGCCGGCAAGGAATGGACTGACAGCCTGATTCCCTCCCCCGCCGGCCACGCTGCCCGGATCGCCGATCTGGCGCGACCGATTCTCGATTTTCTCCGGGGACTGCGCGACCCGATCGCCACCGCGCGGGAAGGCTGCACCGCATTACGAATGGTGCTGGCTTCCTATCAGGCCGCCCAACTGGGCCGCCGAGTTTTACTCAGTGAGATCAAATAGGGTGGACGCTGTCCGCCCCTTGGGAATGACGGTGAGCCACGCTCACACTAACGGAGCCAACCATGGCTAAGAAACGCAAAGCATCCAAACCCAACATCCTCCTGCTGGCGATTGACTCGCTGCTGGCGCCGCACATGAGCTGCTACGGCTACCACCGGCAGACCACGCCGCACATCGACCGTTTCGCACAGGGAGGCACGCTGTTTGAGCAGCTTTACTCAGCCCACATTCCGACGACGCCGGCCTACTCGTCCATGCTCACCGGCCGCGATTGCTTTGGTACCGAGGTTGTCGCGCTGCGCCACAAGGGCGGGCTGACACCAAAGGTCAAAACCCTCGCGGAAATCTGCCGTGAAGCGGGTTACATGACAACCTGCGTCGGCTTCACAGGAAACCCGGCCTCACGCGGATTCGATAAATATCTCGACTACGCCGGCTGGGGAACGTGGAACGAAGGCCGCAGCCCTAAGGCTCAGAACCTCAACGACGTGTTCCTTCCTCATCTTGATGAACTTCACAAGGACGGCAAGCCGTGGTTCGTCATGCTCCGACACATGGACCCGCACTCGCCCTACCTGCCGCCCGTCCCGTTTGAACGAATGTTCTATCAGGGCAACGAGTGCGATCCGAACAACAAATCGCTCGAACCGGTGTACGCATTCAAGCCGTTCGCCGACTACTTCCGCTCCTGGTTCCCGCCCGGATGCACCGACAAGGACTACATCATCGCGCAGTATGACGGCGCGGTGGCGTACATGGACTCGTGCATCCAGTCGATTTTCACCAAGCTCGAAACACTCGGCATCCTCGATGACACAATCGTCATCATCAATGCAGACCACGGCGAGACGCTCCACGATCACGAGTGCTGGTACGACCACCACGGCCTGTACGACGTGACGCTGCGCGTGCCGCTGATTATTCGCTACCCGAAAAAAGTCCCGGCCGGCCGGCGTGTCAAGGGTTATCTGCAACACAAAAATCTTGTGCCGACGATCCTCGAACTGGCGGGTATCAAGACGAAGCTCAAGTTCGACGGCATCTCGGCACTGAACCTGCTGCGCGGAAAGTCGCGCGGCTTTGACCGCGAGTTCTACATCACCGAATGCACATGGATGCGCAAGCACGGTTGGCGCACGCCACAATGGAAGCTGATGGTCGCGCTGGAGCCGGATTTCCACTACAAGCCGGAGATCGAGCTTTACAACCTCATCAAGGATCCGGGTGAAAACACCAACGTCGCGGGCAAGTACCCGAAAATCGTCGCGGATCTGCGCCGACGGATGGATAATTGGATCGCTGCGCGGACTAAGGAGCTGAATATCGAAAACCCCATGCTCACTCAGGGAGATTGGCACGGCCATGCTGGTGTCGGCGCCTTCAAAACCAGCGAACAGGCGTATAACACGATGCACATCGGCGATCCGAAACAGGCATCAAGACTTCAGGAAAAAAGCAGGTAACAGGAGTATTCGTCTTGTCTCACGCTTCGATTACGAACATGTTCACCGTCATCGGCCGCGGACACTCCGGCACGCGGGCGATGTCGCAGACGCTCGGTGCCAGCGGTGTCTTCATGGGTTCGCAGATCAACGAGTCATGGGATCTGCTTCCGCCGGATAACCTCTACGAGGCCTGCCGCGTCATGGCCAAATACGTCAAGCACCTCGGCAGGCTGAACTGGGACTTTTCACAGTTGCACACGATGCCGATCGACCCGGCCTTTACACGGCTCGTCGAAACATACCTAGCGTCCGTGCTGTCGAGTCGGATGCCCTTCCGCGGCTGGAAGCTGCCGGAGACAACGCTGATCTATCCGTGGATCGTGCGGATGTTCCCGGAGATCAAATACATCTACTGGATCCGTGACCCGCGCGACTGCATCCTGGGTACGCACATCACGGATGACTTGGCCGACTTCGGCGTGCCTTATGACAAGACCGACGATGAACGGCTGCGCCGCGCAATCTCGTGGGACTATCAGCAGGCGCTGGTCAAAGCGACTCCGCGACCGAAACACTTTTACACCGTGCGGTTTGAGGACTTTGTTCTGAAGCAGGATGAGACACTCCGCAAGCTCGCGACGTTTACCGGGTTTCCCCTCTGCAAAATCCCCGTGAAACCCGAAGCGGTCGGTCGATGGAAAACCGATAAAGGCGTTCATGATTTCGACTTCTTCCATGAGGATTTAGTTGAGCACGGCTATCTTTGATTTTCGTAACTGATCCATCAGGAGCGTGTGATGATCCGCAAAGCATTCGTGATGTCGGTCAATAAGGGCTGCGAAGTCGAATACGAGCGCCGTCACCGACCGATCTGGCCTGAACTCGAAGCTGTCCTCAAAAAGCACGGCGTCACGAGCTACTCGATCTTTCTGCACGAAGGGACGAACCAGCTATTCGCCTACGCTGAAATTGAAGACGAGGCGAAGTGGAACGCGATCGCGCAGACGCCGGAGTGCCGTAAATGGTGGGCCTACATGCGGGACATGATGCCTACGAACGCGGATAACAGCCCGCGATCCGTCGAAATCCGTGAAGTGTTCCACATTGAAAAATAGCGGACTGCCCGCAGGATTGCATCATCGCTGCACAACTTCTGCTGCTCGTCGGGGTTTGCTGACTCGCTTGATAGCCGTCAGTCACACTCGTAGAATCGCCTCAGCGTCCGCGTAGCTCAATTGGATAGAGCGTTGGCCTCCGAAGCCGAAGGTTACAGGTTCGACTCCTGTCGCGGACATTTTCCCGTCGATCTCTGCAAACATCCGTAACGATTCCACGGTTCATCCTGGCTGGTATTCGTATTCGTCCGTATGAGGCGATGCAGTTTTCCTTATCATTCCCCGCATGATCGGGCGCGGCTGCGAGCTTAACTGGAACTTCGACCCGCTGGAGGCACTGCGCCGCTGGCCTGCTGACCGTCGAGTGACACTGCTGCACTCCGGGCGACATCATCCCCGCTGGGCGCGTTGGTCGATCCTGACCGAACCGCGCGGGACTTATCGCTTTACCGCAGGTGAAGGAACCTCCAGCCGCAGCGAATGGTGTGACGGCCCGGCAGAGCTGGGTGTCAACTTCACGCACTCGCCCTTTCATGATCTGCGAGAGTTGCTCTATTGGAACGACGGCCCGTGGATCGGCCACCTTTCCTACGATCTGGGACGCTGGGTGGAGAATCTCCCCAGTCATGCGATCCGGGACAGAAGCTGGCCGATCATCGAGCTGGCGTTTTGTCCCGGCTATCTGGCCTATGACCTGGCGACACGGCGATGGCATGCGTGCGGCGCCTGGGAAGGCGGCGGGTTTCCGCGACTCGATCTCATCGACTCTCCCGGCATCCATCCTCCACTGAGCGTCAACCATCTGCGCAGCGCGGTGAGCCGTGAAACTTACGAGCGGTCGGTCGCAAGGGTGATCGAATACATCGCTGCCGGTGATATTTTTCAGGCCAACCTCGCGCAGCGCTTCACGGCTGATATCCGCGGCGAGATTGCCTTGGGCACGCGCGACCTTTTCATGCGGCTGATGCGGATTTCTCCCGCGTGGTACGGTGCTTATCTGGAGCTATGGGGTACGAAAGAGCAGCCGCGTCCGGCGATCCTCTCGACATCGCCCGAATTATTTCTGGAACTTGATGTGCATGGCCGCATCGTTACCAGACCGATCAAAGGCACCCGCCCCGCAACGGCCTCGGTTGAAGAACTCCGCAACAGCGAAAAAGATACGGCTGAGCTGAACATGATCGTGGATTTGCTCCGCAACGACCTGGGGCGCGTCTGTACCTACGGCTCAGTGCAGGTACCTCAGCAGCGCGTGATCGAAAGCCACCCGACCGTACATCATGGCGTCGCCACCGTGACCGGACAGCTTCATGCCGGCAAGGACATCGTGGACCTGCTCCGCGCGACGATCCCCGGCGGTTCCATCACCGGTGCGCCCAAGGTGCGAGCCATGCAGATCATCGACGAACTCGAACCCGTGCGGCGCGGCCCTTACTGCGGCGCGATCGGTCTCCTGTCGCGGGATGAGGCGTGCCTGAACATCGCCATCCGAACGATTCTGGTCGAGCAGGACCTGACCGGCGCGGGCCGTCTGGATTTTTCTGTCGGCGGAGGTGTCGTCGCGGACAGCCAGCCTGCGCGGGAATACCAGGAGACACTCGATAAGGCAGCGGCGATCCTGTCGGCTCTGGGCTTGACGCAGAACCAGCCGCACTGAGTCAGCTTGCCCCGCTATTCCCGACGAAATAAACTATTTGGAAAGGGAGAGAGCCATGCCTGATAACGACAACAATCCGAACACCCCGGAAACCCCGGAAAAGTCGAGCGCCCCAGCCGAGCCGCGTGAGTCGCAGACGGGGACTGCTGTGCAGACCAAGCCTGCGCCATCCAAGCCGAAACCAAAGCAACTACCGCCCTGGAAGGTCATCCTTCACAACGACGATGTCAACGACATTCTCTACGTCATCGAGACGGTGCTGATGCTCACGACACTCGACAAGAAGAAAGCAACCCAGTGCGTAGCTGAAGCGCACAACTCCGGGCTTTCCCTTCTGCTGACGACACACCAGGAACGGGCGGAGCTGTACCAGACACAATTTGCCAGCCGCAATCTGACGGTGACAATCGAGCCGGAATGAACCGGCTGCGCGGTGCGCTCAGGCGCAAGCCTCTCACCGCGTGGTGAAATCGACGTCCGCCACGCTGCTGCAAATCTCATCCACGTATTGAATCACCGGCACGTGTCGGGGGTGAGTCATGTACGCCTCGAAACCGGCGACATCATCAAAGCGGGCGATGTAGAGCAGGTCGTGAGATTTCCGCCCCTTTCGCTCATTGGGAATCACCTTCAATTCGCGGATCGTCGGCACGTCATCCTTGAGCTGCTTGAGTCGGGCGATGAAAGGTTGAAGCTCAGAGGCTTTGTGTTCCTTGAGCTTGAACATGACGTAATGTTCAAACATGGGACAGCTCCCGTTGATTTGGTTTTCGCAGCTCGTGTCGGATCAATACTTCCCGCGGATCGTCTGGGCGATCTCACGCTTGTAGAGGTCGCGCAGCGACTGATGCGTTGCGGCACCCAGCGGAGCCAGGTCGGAGGCAGCGGCGTTCGATTCGGCCTGTGACAGCTTCGTCGCTCCGGGAATCACCGTGGAAATCGCGTCGTGGTCAAGTACCCAGCGGAGAGCTTTCTGCGCCATCGAGGAGGAAGCGTCGGGTTTGAGGATTTCCTCCATTTTTCGTGCGAAAGCGACGCCCTGTTCAAAGGGCACTCCGGCGAAAGTTTCGCCGACGTTGAATTTCTGGCCGTCCGCGTTGAAGTGGCGGTGGTCCTTGTCGTTGAAGCGGTGGCCGGACTTGAACTTACCCGAAAGCAGTCCGCTGGCCAGCGGCACGCGCGCGAGGATGCCGACGTTGGCTGCCTTCGCCCGCGGCAGAAGCTCATCCACCAGCTTTTGACGGAAAAGATTGAAGATCACTTGAAGCGTCGCGCAGCCGGGATTATTCATGCAGATCATCGCTTCCTCGACCGACTCGATGCTGCAACCCCAGTTCTGGATCAGACCTTCCTTTTTGAGTTGCTCAAGCGCAGCGAAGGCTTCACCGCTTTTGAGCATCTCGGTCGGGATGCAATGCCATTGCTGGAGGAAGATGGTTTCGACGCCGAGCTTTTTCAGTGAGTCCTGCGTGTAGCGGCGCGCCAGATCGACGGAGAAGGATTTAGGCCATCCGCTTTCGACCCAGATTCTGCGGCCGAGCTTGGTGGCGACGTGAACCTTGCCTTTGGTTTCCTTGAGGAATCGGCCGATGGTCTGTTCGCTCTTGCCGTCGCCGTAAACATCAGCGGTGTCGAAGAAGTTGATCCCCAGATCGACGGAGCGGCGCAGGATCGCCAGAGCCTCATCTTCCGCGAAGGTGCCGTCTCCCCAACCACCGCCGCCAAGCTGCCAGGTACCCAGCCCCACTTCCGAAACTTTCACGCCGGTCTTTCCGAGTGCGCGGTATTTCATCTCTGCACCTTTCAGGGTTGCGTGGCGATGTCACTGGCCGAATGCCCCGCTCAGAGGTCGGCGAGGCGCAAAATCTCAGATCTCAAACTCCAGCAGCGTCAGACTGGCCGGGGGAAACGTGAAGGTATCACCCACGTTCTGCTCCTGCATCTCCAGACCGACCTCGTTGGGATGTTCCGCGGTGTTGCTGGCATTGAGCGACTTGCCGGTCAGACGGTGGACCTTCACGCGGTTGCTTCGCGGCTTGACCTTGCCGTGGAAATCAAGTTTCACGTTCAGCGGTCGATCCTCCAACTTCTGCACCACCGACACGCACATCCGATGATGCGGCTCGTCGATGGTGACCAGCGCATCAATCGCGGGCACATCCTTGAACTTCAGCAGCGTGGGCAGGTTTTCATCCTTGGCCTTTTCCACGTCCACGATTCCGCAGAAGTATCGCTCGTGCTTGGCGTCGAATGTCGGGCCATCGAAAACCGACTCGACCGCCCGGCCCGTGAACTTGTCCCGGAAAAGTTTGTGCGGGTAGTAGATCGTCTGCTTGATGAGCTGATCGTTGCGGGTAAACAGCACCCCCATCGTATTAACGAGCATCGAAATGTTGGACATCTTCACGGTGCGCGTGTTTCGCAGCACGGCATGGAAGAGCGTGGCGACGGTCAGCGCATCGGCGTAATCGAAAATCTCCTCGACATCCGCCTCGCGGAGATGCTGCGAGCGATACCAGACGTTCCATTCATCGCAGCAGAGGCCGGGGCGATCCTTGCGGGTCAGCAGTGTGTCGAGTGCTTCGTCGATCGCGAGGTTGGCCCAGCGGATCATTTCCTCAAAGATCAGGCCGGCCGTCATGCAGTCCTTGAAATTAGGCCGTCCGAAATAGTTGTGGACGCTGATGTAGTCGATGCGGTCGATCAGGCCCTTGAGAACCTTTCGGTCCCAGTCCGGCCCCGGCCTGCCCAGGCCGACACAGATGATTTTGATCGTCGGATCAACCCGCTTCATCTGGTTGATCGCTTCCTTACACCAGGCGACATATTCCTCAGCGGTTTTCGCGCCGGGCTGCCAGTCGCCGTAAATCTCATTCCCCAGTCCGAAAAGTTTGATGCCGAAAGGCTCCTCACGACCGTGACTGCGGCGCAGGTCCGCCCACTTGGTCGGCTCGGATGAGTTGAGGTATTCGACAAGATTGGCGGCGTCTTCGGGCGTCTGCGTGTGGGCGTTGATGGTCAGATAAAGCTCCGAGTCCATCTGGCGCACGTACTCGTAGGCTTCGGGGATGCCAAAGGCGGACGACTGCGGAACACCGGGCACACGGAAGAACTTGGCGCGCGGTCTCTTTTCACGCGGGCCGACCAGTTCCTGCCAGTCCCAGTAAGCGGCAGCGCAACCGCCGGGATAGCGGATGTAGCTGGGTCGCAGGTCGCGGATGATCTCGAAAACATCCCCGCGTGTGCCGTCGGGACGTGCGGTGGAGCTTTTAGGATCATGGATACCGCCGTTGACGCATCGGCCGGCCAGTTCCATGAACTGTCCCCAGATTGCGCCGTCGAGAGTACCCAGTGTCTTGTTGGTGAAAACAACCAGTTCAGCGTCGTGTGGCATGGGGCGACAGTATATCGTCTCGCCGTGCCGTCACATCTGTCACACTCGAAAGATCGCGCCCAGTTTTTTACCCATCATGATCCCAGCACCCACCAGCGTCACCGTCAAGAGCACCATCGCCCAGACACCCATCGCGCTGGCGATGTACGGGCCGTCACCCAGCCGCCCGAAGAAATCAAAGATCGCCTTGGTGATCGGGTAGTGTTCTTCCCGCTGCGCGAGAATGAGCGAGTCGCTCACTTCCAGCATCGAAAAGCTGAACGCGAGAATGGCCCCGGCGATAAGGTTGGCGGCAATCAACGGCAGCACCACGCGGCGGATCGCATAGGTGGTTGAAGCTCCGAGATTCAGCGCAGCTTCTTCCAGTTGCCCCGAAGTCTGTTCCAGTCCCGCCGACGCTGAACGCACCACATAGGGCAACCGTCGAATGGCGTAGGCGATGATGAGCAACGGGACCGGATTGGGCGACTGGCCGAGCACATCGAACCAGCCGCTCAACGGCGCGGTGTTGGACTCGGCGAGGGGCTGCACCCAGGCGTGAGGCATGATCCAGTCGAGACTCCAGGCGATCCACGCCGGCATCCTGCCGTAGAACGGCCATGACAGCGACATCGCCACATAGCCAAAGGCCATCACCAGACCGGGCACCGCCAGAGGCAGCATCGACAGGCTGTCGATGAGCCACCCCCCGCGGATTTTCACCCGTGCGACCAGATAGGAAATCGCTACACCCATTATCACGCAAATGACCATCGCGCCCGATGCGTACCAGAGGCTGTTGCGGATCGAGTTCAGCGTCAGCGGATGCGAAAGTGCGTTGATGTAGTTCTGCGTCGTCCAGTGACTCGGCAGGATGGTGCGGTACCACGAGCCATCGGTGCTGAAGGACGAGAGCACCACCCCCAGGTGAGGCAGGATTGC
The DNA here is from genome assembly GCA_020851465.1 of Phycisphaeraceae bacterium. Classification (NCBI taxonomy): domain Bacteria; kingdom Pseudomonadati; phylum Planctomycetota; class Phycisphaerae; order Phycisphaerales; family Phycisphaeraceae; species Phycisphaeraceae bacterium. The sequence goes on from JADZCR010000006.1 coordinate 748,975, forward strand.
GATGCCGATGAGCAGGGCAAACGGGGCCGCAGCCGCGATCCCCTTAAGCCCGCGCAGGCGCGTCGTTCCGCTGGCGATTGAGGCCTTAGCCTGCATTTCGTAAGCGCGTCCGCCGAAGACCACCTTGCCCAGCACGTAGAGGATCAAAGCCGTCGCGAGCATCACGACGACCAGCGCGTAAGGCCGGGGGTTACTCGCCACCTCCTGCACCCCCGCGTAAATTTGCACGGGGGTGACCATGTTGAAATCAAACATCATGGGTGTGCCCAGCTCGGTGAACGACCAGATAAAGACGATCGTCCCGCCCGCGAAGATGCCCGGCGTGATGAGCGGCAGCGTAATGCGCCAGAGCCGCCGCCAACGCCCGGCTCCCAAACCGTCGGCGGCCTCGTCCAGGGCTGGGTCCAAGTTCGCCAGAGCCGCGACGAGATTGAGATAGAGGATCGGATAGAGATGCAGGGCTTCGGTGATGCACACACCCCAGAAGCGACCGCCAAGCCCTCCGCCGAGAAAATCGATACCCGGCTGATCGGCGGGCAGCAGCCCCAGATACATCATTGCGGCATTGATCGCACCCATACGGCCAAAGATCGCACGCATGCCGATCGCTCCAACGAACGGCGGAAGAATCAGCGGCACGAGAATCAGCCCGCTGAAAAGTCCCTTGGCGGGGAACTCATACTTCACCGAAATCAGAGCCAGCGGCAGCGTCATCGCAAGGCAGACGAATGTCGTACAGGCTGCGATGAGCAGACTGTTTTTGAGTCCCTGGAGATAGGCGACATCACGCAGAACACCCAGATCGGGGCCAATGAAATAACGCAATGATGAGGCGACGCGCTCGGAGAAAGTTCCCCCTTCCGCCGGCGCGAACGCACCGCTGACGGTCAGCAGGATCGGCCAGATCAGGAAAATGGACAGGACGGCCAGAATGAGGAGAAAGAGAAGCCGTCGCTGGAGCTTGAGGCCCATGTCAGACGAAACTTTACCGTGAAGAATTCGCCGACGCCACGGGGATGACGTGATCTGCACAAACCGTTGCTGGCTCAGATCGACTTACCGGGTCACGCGAAGGGGAATCGACCGCTATTTTGAGATCGTCAGAGGCGTCACCCGTTCCACATTTCCCGAAGCGATCTTGTCAAACCCGCTGCCCAGTTCGCCGATCGGATCGGGGGGCAGAATCTCTACTATTTTTTCGCCCAGTTTCGCTTCGCCGCGACGGACTTTGTCCTGGAACTTACGGCACTCGTTAAGGAGGGTTTCGAGAATCTCACTTTCAGGCACGGTCTGCATCTTTTGACCCTGCACGTAGATGATGCCCTTGCGGTCGCCGGCAAAGATCGCCACGTCTGCACCTTCCGCTTCGCCCGGGCCGTTGACCACACAACCCATGACAGCGACCTTGATGGGAATTTCGATTTCTGCAGCCAGTTTTTTGCGCACGTCCTGCACGAGTTTGAACAGGTCCACCTGAATCCTGCCGCAACTGGGGCAGGCGATCAGTTCCGCGCCGACGCGCTGCCGCAGTCCGAGGATGTAGAGCAACTCCAACCCGTCCTCGACTTCGAATTTCGGATCGTTGGCGTAACTGATGCGGATGGTGTCGCCGATCCCCGACGCGAGCAGATGTCCCAGCGGCACCACGCTGCGGATCGTGCCCGTCTCTCTGGGGCCGGCATGCGTCACCCCCAGATGCAACGGATAGTCGAACCGCTTGCTGATTTCTGTGTAGGCGGAAATGACGATCTGCGGATCGATCGACTTGGCACTGATGACGATGTCGTGAAAATCGCGCTCGTGGAAGATGTCGAGGTATTCCTCAAGCTTGGTAATCATGATCGCCAGCAAGTGGCCGTGAGGATTATTCGAGAAGACTCCGCCCAGCTCCTTCATCCGCTTCTGCTTGTCTTTCCGCTCGACGATTGACCCTTCATTGACGCCGATACGAATGGGCAGCTTTCGCTCCTTGCAGGCGTCGATGACGGTGAGCACCTGTTCGCGGTCCTGAATGTTTCCGGGGTTGAGCCGAATCTTGTGGACGCCCGCTTCGATCGCTTCCAAGGCCCGCTGGAAGTGGAAATGCACGTCGGCGACGATCGGCACATTCACCTGCGGAAGGATGGACTTGAGCGCTTCGGTGTCTTTTCGCTCAGGCACCGCGACACGGACGATATCCGCGCCTGCAGCTGCGAGCTTGTGAATCTCCGCCACACAGCGGTCGATCTCGTGCGTGTAGCCGGCAGTCATGGACTGCACCGCCACCGGCGCATCGCCGCCGATTTTTACAAAGCCGTGTTGTTTATCGCCGAGAGTGACCTGCCGGGTTTTACGTCGCTGGATCATGATTCTGTTTCAAAAGAGGAGGCGATTTGGTTTTCGCCAAACACTTAAGTATAACCGGGTTCGGCGAAAAACCTGCTTTGCGGACACTAAAATCCTGCCCGTCGTCGAACTGCACACGACACCACGACGATATATTTTTGTATCGTTGGTATAATTGCCCGTTACGCGGATGTTTTATACTGATCCGTGCCGACTTCCGTTATTTCAGAAAGTGAAACATGACCACCGCGACCACCTCACCAGAAGTGACCACTGCGAAGCGTATCGACGTGCCGAAGACCGCTACGGACCAGCAGGTTCGATTTTTCGTTGACAACGGCTACCTCGTCGTCCCGAATCTCGTCGCAGCCGATGAGATCGAGGAACTCAAGGCTGACACCATTAAGATCGCCCGTGGCGGGTACCCCTGCGAAAATCTCAAGCCCCTGCCTGCCAATCTCACCGACGCGGAGGTGCTACAGAGCATCCTCTGTATCCACCAGCCGCATTACATCAGCGAGGTGATGCTCAAGTATGTCAAACACGCGCGGATTTGCGGTGTGCTCAGCCAGATCACCGCAGCCCACCTGCCCTACTGGGACGGCAGCGTCAAGTGCATGCAGTCCATGCTCTTTGTCAAGCCGCCAAATTTTCAAGGACAGGCATGGCATCAGGATGAGATTTACATCCCGACGCGCGACCGCTCATTGATCGGCGCGTGGATCGCCATTGACGATGCGACGATTCAGAACGGCTGCCTCTATGTCGTCCCCGGCTCACATCGCAGCGGACTCCTGTACGACCAGCGACCGCACAACAATCCCGATGAGTTCGACTTCGCCGGCGAAAGCTATGGTTTTGATGAAAAGCAGCAGGTTCCCGTCGAGGTCAAGGCTGGGACCGTCGTCTTCTTCAACGGCTATTTACTGCACCGCTCATTCAAGAACCGCAGCAACATCTACCGCCGTGTGCTGGTGAGCCATTACATGAACGCCTACTCACGTCTGCCGTGGCAGGTGAGGGAAGGCGAGACCCCCGCAGCGGCGGATCGACGAAACGTGGTCCCCGTTGCCGGCATCGACCCCTATGCCTGGAAGGGCTACGAGGCCACGCCTAACAGCGTCGGCCTGCGCACCTGCAAAGCGAACAAGGACATGACCGACCCTGCGTCGGATCATCGGTTCAAATCCATGACCAAAAAGTCATGAGCGGTCGGCCGCGTAATTGACCCGGTTACTCGCCAGCGACTCCATCTGTACCGAATGGAACGCACATCACCATTCGTCCGGCTGTCGCATGCCGACCGGTGGGTCGATGATTTCCCGCAGGATGAAAATGTCACGAAGGTTGCGGCCTTTGATCGCCGGGAGTCGCGCCGCGGCGGCGGCAGTCGGAGAAGGTGTAGCTCGCTGCGATGGCGCCGTACGCGGCCGGGGTGCCGGCGCGAGCTTTGCCATCGGTGCGGTGGGGATTTCTTCGAGCGGGGTAAGCGAAGTCGGCTCATGACGCGGTGCGGGCCTCGCGGCGGCGGCCTTGGCGCGGCGGGCGGCTTCGTTGGCTTTCTGCTGACGTAGTGCAGCCTCACGAGCGCGACGGCGGGCGGCTTCTAATCGCGCACGCTCCTGCATGTCGATCTGAGCCTGCTGCGGCACCTGTTGAGGGGCTTGCGCCATCGCTCGCTGCCGTCTGAGTTCCGCGGCTCGCTGCTCGTAAATCGCGCGTGCGCGATCGCGTGCTCCTCGCTCCGCGATGGATAAATTCGTCGGCTGCTCCGAGACCGGCTGCTGCGGAGGCGGCGCAGACGGCCGCGAGCCTATCAATGCCAACAACTCCTCCATCCGACGCTTGGCCATTTCTTCCTTGGATGTCTGAACGCTCGTCTCATCGGCCGCATCACCGCCCATGCGTTCCATCCGCTCACGACGACGCTTCTCCGCCTCAATCTGCTCACGAATCCATTTCAACAACGGCGCGCCGATGAAGAAAAAGATGATGAATAACGAGAAGATGATTTGAAATGGTTTCACTCAAGTCTCCTCAGCACGACCTGCCGGCTCACATCAAAGTCTTCCGCGTTGCCCCCCCCCGCATCTGTCCGCATGAAGAATATCAGCCAGCGACTACATCAGTGTATCGTGCCGACTCATACTTCAGCGATCAAAATCGGCCGATTTTCATCAGCCAGACGGCGCAGGCGAACGCCGTAGATCGGTTCGAGCACTTCCGGTTGCAGCACCTCATGACAGGTCCCCTGCCGAACCAGCCTTCCCGCATCGAGCAGCCAGACATCGTCCGCGTAGCGCGCGGCGAGATTCAGGTCATGCAGCACGACGAGCACAGCCATGCCCCGTGATGCCAGCGCAGCGAGCGTGCTCATGGTTTCGTGAATGTGACGCAGATCCATAGCACTGACGGGTTCATCGAGGAGCATGATCTTTCCGTGCCCGCGCGATTGCGCCAACGCTCGCGCCAGCAACACGCGCTGTTGCTGCCCCATCGAAAGCTCGGAAAAAACGCGACGCCTGAGGGAACCCAGATCACATTGAGCGATGGCGTCATCAATCGCGACAGGATCACGGGATAAGGCGAACCGCCCCAGCGACACCACCTGCTCGACCGTAAAGGCGAAGCTCACGCTCGACCGCTGCGGTACATAGCTGAGGACTCTCGCCCGTGCCGCAGCCTGCCAATCCGTGATCGGCTTATCCATAAGTCTGACGCAGCCCTGTAATGGCTGGAGCTGCCCCAGTAACAGACGGAGCAGCGTCGTCTTGCCGGCGGCGTTCGGCCCAAGCAGCACGGTGATTCGGCCCGGCTTCAGACTGGCAGTAAACCCCGACAGCACCGGCGCGTTCGAGTCATACGCGAAATGGACGTTTTCAGCAGCGAGGATGAGGCTTGTTGTGGTCGCGGTCATGTTTTGCACAGCAGTCATGGTTGCCTTCTCAGATTCACGCGACCCGTGCCGCAGGCTTCGCCGACATCAGCGGTCACACGTTGCGTGTTTGGTCAGGCGGACTTCCATTTAATCGAGCAGCCGATCGCATACGTTTTGGGTTCAGCGACGGACTGCCCCCGGGACAATGCCACGATCGCATCACGCAACGGGCGGCGCGTGACCCGTGAAATGTCCTGATAGTTGTCGTCAATCCCCCCTTCATAGCGGCAGATTCCCTTGTCGTCGAGCACGAAAACTTCCGGCGTCCGCTCCGCGCCATACGCCCGCGCGACGGCCTGATCTTCATCCCTCAGGTAGGGAAAGATCAAACCCCATGAGGCGGCGTATTTTTTCATGTTGTCGAAGCTGTCCTGCGGGTAGGTCGTCGCATCGTTGGAGCAGATCGCCAGGAGCTGCGCCGCAGGCCGGGCGGCTCCGCCTGCTGAACCCAGTTCTTTTTCCAGTGCGATAAGCCGTGGAATATACGCCTGTACGTAGGGGCAGTGGTTACAGATGAAAAGCACCACGGTCGCGGCGGCACCGGGCAGCCGGTCTGCCAGCGATATTTTGCCGCCGGCTATGTCGGGCAGGGTAAAGTCAGGGGCCTTTTCGCCGGGTTTGAGCTTTTGAGCCATGTGCATCTCCCGCGCCTGTTGCGCTGCTGTTGAATCGCAACTCGATATTGCAGGCATTAAAACCGGAAAACCAGAGCCGCGAGGCAACATTTTACGACTTAATCGCTTAGGTCGGAGGCCTCTCAGTCCGATATATCCATTACCGACAGGATATTTGGCTTCGGAGGCGGTCGATGACGGTCAAAGACGCGGCCAGTGCGGCGAAGGCTCCTGATTCGCAGCAGGTGATGAGTCTGCTCAGCGATCTGGAGTCCCGTCTGGGGGCCCTTAAAAACTGGCAGCAGGACAGCGAAAAGCACGAGGCAGAGCTCAAGGAACGTGAGCAGCGCCTCGAAGCTGCGCTGGAATCTCTTGCAGACGCACAACGCAAGCTCGAATCAGACCGCCAGCAGACGGCCGCCTCGCGAGAGGAATTGACTGGCTTGCAGCAGTCCCTCAAAACCGAGACGGCAACGCTGAGCCAGCGCAGCGCGGAGCTGGATCGACGTCGCGAGGAATTGCAGCAGCAGGCGCGGAAGATCGAGGAAGACGCAGCAGCCGTTGAAACTCTCCGCAAGCAGGAGATCGAAGCAGCAGGCGTCGAGATTGAACGCCAGCGTGCGCAGGTCGAAGCCGCAAGGCAAGCCATCGCCGCCCAGGAGTCTGCGGTTTCCGCGCAGCGTGAGGAAGTCGCCCGGCTCCAGGCGCAATACGATCAAGCCAACGAATCACTCGAAGCTGAACGCAGCGATCTGACCGCACAGCGCGAGCAGGTAACTGCGGATGTTCAGCGTCTGGCAAGTCAACTGGCGGAAGTCGAAGCCGGCAAGCGAACGCTCTCCGAACAGGTGCAGGCACTCGAAGTTCTCCGTGCTGAACTGGAGGACCGCGCAGCACAGGAGGAAGCATCCAAGGCTGAGCTGGAAACACAGTGGATCGAATTTGAAGCGGAGAAACAGGCTTTCACCAGCCAGCGTGAAGCCTTATCTACAGCCCAACATGATCTGGCTGCACAACAGGCCCGGCTTGATGAAGCACGTGCAGCGCTGGATCAGGAAACCGCGTCCCGAAGCGAAGCGCAGCAACAGCTCGACAGGCAGCGTGAGGAGCTTGAGGCTTCCCGTGCCCGATTGGCGGAACGTGAGAAAGATGTCGAACGGATCAAAAACAGCATCACCACTCAACAGGCTGCGCTAAACGCCAAGCAGCAGGCAATCAAAGCAGAGTGGACCGCTTTCGATGCGGGACGGGAAAGTCTGACCGCCAAGCAAGCCGCCCTGGAAGCGGAAGCCCGGCAGTTCGAACAGCAGCGGGAGGAATTGGCTGCGGATCGCGCAGCCCTCGAACGGCGCCGCGCGGAGGTCGAAGCCCGTGCTGCCCAGATTGAAGCGCAGCAACACGAATTGCTCACCGCTCGCGAGGCCTCGGCAAGCGAGCTGGAAAAAACGGTAGCCGAGCAGACACATGCCGATACGCAGGCCCTCGAAGCTGCTCAGGCGAAGCTCGCATCACAGGCGCAGGCCCTCGCGGATGAGCAGGCGAAGATGGAGTCCGAGTCGCGCCGGCTGTCGCAGGAGGCGGAACAACTCGAAGCGACACGTCAGCAGATCGCGCAGCAGCAGGCCAAGCTGATGCGACAGGAGTCGGAGTTCGCCCATCAGGCTGCGGCATTACGTGAGCAGGAAACCGCGCTGGAGGCGGCGAAGCAGGCATGGCAGGCCGAGCGTGAACAGGCTCAGGCTGAACAGGAAAAAGCCCATCATGCCGCCCTTTCCGCCGAGCGTGCCAAGCTCGAAGCGGAGGTCCGACAGCTCCACGCCACCCGTCAACGGATCGCCACTGAGCGTGCGGAGGTTGATGCAGGACTGGCTGAAGTCCAGAAGCAGCGAGCCGATCTGACCGCTGCACGGCAGGAGTGGGAAGCCGAGCGTACAGCCGCCTCGCTGTCGCAAGCCTCCGCCGACGGTGAGATCACCCAATCCGAAAAGGCGAAAATCGAAGCCCTTTCCGCAGGGCTGCTGGCTCGTGAACGTCAGCTTGCCGCACGCGAGGCCCAGATCGCCCAGCAGCAGACGCAGTTAGCACAGCGTGAGGCCGAGCTTGAGGAAAAGCTCACCGCGTACCGCGAGACGCTGCAAAAAAGCAAGGATCAACTCGTCTCCGAACGCGAAGCGCTCCGCCGTCTGGAAGCCTCGCTGGAAGAGCGCAACGCCAAGGCGCAGGCCAAGGCCGAACTGCTCAAGAAAGCCGATGCCACGGTGGCCTTACGCCGCGCCAAGCTGCATCGCTATAAGAAAATTCTCCGTGAGCGTTCCCGCGCTATCGATCATGCGCAGACTCGCACCGAGTCCACTCAGCAGCAATACGCCAGCCTGCTCCAGCAGCGTCAAATGCTTCTGGATGTCAAACGGTTTCTCGCTTCGAGCGAAGCAGAGATGGTCCGCCGCTGGTCCACGCACCGCGCGACGGGGCTGGTCGCCGGCACGGTGATCGCCATCGTTTTTCTGGCGATACTCAGTTACTCCATCGGCCAGCGGGCTGTCGATCCGGTCTGGCGAGCCACCGCCACCGTCGAAGTGGCTGCTCCTCCTGCTGATACCGGCGATACCTGGCTCAAGTCTCAACGCGAAATCCTGCTGAACGAAAGCGTCCTGACCGAGACGATCAGCCAGCTCAACCAGCGCGGCTCATGGGTGGATGGCAAGGTTCCCGAACTGCGGCAGCGACTCGACAAGACACTTCGGCTCTCCTCGGCCTCGCCGGGACGCCTGACCATCGAGCTGCGCCAGTCGCAACCGGAAGCCAAGAACAACGACGTGTACTACCAACTCGAAGCGTTGAGCCGGGCGTATCTGGGATTCCAGATGTCCGAAGATCGCAAGGCTGATCGCCCCGCTTCCGCCAAGTCAGTCGAAGCCGCGGCTCTGGACCCCAAGCCCGTAGTGGACAATCGCAACATCCTGGCGGCCAGCATTTTTGGCGGCTCGGTCACCGCAGCACTGATCTTGACTTTGATTTTCCGGTGGTGGCTGCTCAAGTCGTCAAAAGTCTTTGACGGCGCCAACCCTCTGCTGGATCAACTGGAAACCGGCGATGCCTGGCCGAAGCTGCCCGACGTTTCGCGCGAGGCCAGCGAGCCTGACGTGACGACCGAACCAGCCTGATCGAGCTTCCCCCTCACCAGCCGTCTCGTACATGGCCGCGCCGTTGGACTCCGCCCATCAATGCGGATTTATCCTCACGCCTTCATTGCTTGAGAGATCAGCGATCGCGTTACGCTGGATCTTTTCCGGTAGCTGAGTGGGAAGGCGATAACACTTTGGTGAGCTGTTTGAGAGCCTGGCGGATGCGGTGTTCATTTTCGACCAGCGCAAGACGGATGCAGCCTTCACCCAGCTCGCCAAAGGCTGAGCCGGGAGTCATCGCCACCTCTGCCTGATCCACCATAGCCATGCAGAAGTCCACGACGTTCCCGCCGAATGCCGCGACGTGTGCCGGCTTAGCGCGTGCCCAGACGAACATGGACGCTCGCGGGCTTTCGACTTCCCAGCCCAGTTTCCGCAGACCTTTGACCAGTACGTCGCGTCGGGCTTCGTAAACCTTGGCCTGATCTTCGATGTGCTGATCGCCGCTGCGCATCGCGATGATCGCCGCAATCTGCACGGACTGGAAGATGCCGTAGTCGTAGTACCCCTTGATGGTCGCCAGTGCTTTGACCATTTCGGGATGTCCGCAGCAGAACCCGATGCGCCAGCCAGCCATGTTGTAGGGTTTGCTGAGCGTGGAGAATTCGACGCCGTATTCCTTCGCCCCATCCACCTGAAGAAAGCTGGGAGCCTTGTAGGAATCGAAGCAGGTTTCCCCATAGGCGAAGTCATGAATAATCATGACCTGGTGTTTTTCCGCCATGCGGACAACGCGGTCAAAGAAGGAAAGCTCGACGGTCATGGCCGTCGGATTATGCGGATAGTTAAGGATGACCAGCTTGGGCTTGGGGGTTGAGGATTCGAGGACTTTTTCGATGCGGTCGAGGAAGGCCTGGTCATTGCCGAGCGGAACGGAGATGACGTTGCCGCCGGCGAGAATAATCGCGTAAGTGTGGATCTGAAACGCGGGATTACCGACGATCGCCGTATCACCAGGCCCCATGAGGGCCAGAATCATGTGGCTGAAGCCCTCTTTGGAACCGATGGTGGCGATGACTTCCGTATTGGGGTCGAGTTCGACTCCCCACTTGCGCCGATACTTCAAGGCCATTTCACGGCGAAGATTGAAGATGCCGTTAGATGCCGAGTACCGGCCGTTGCGAGGATCGGTGCAGGCTTCACGGAGCTTTTCGACTACCGCATCGGGAGGCGGGTCGGTCGGATTACCCATGTTCATGTCGATCACGTCGGCACCAGCTTTACGGCGCTCGTAGATCAACGTCTTGAGCTTGTTAAGCACATACGGGGGAAGACGCTCGATACGCGTTGCGGTTTGAATCTTCATGGTTAATTTCGCCGATCGCGTGTAAGCAGACGACCGGATTAGAAAGCCTGAACTCTGTGGCAACTGACACGATCGACTACCGGCGATTTCTCCCGGTGCTGCCTCCCCCTTCCGGCTGCCAAAGTAATCCTATTCCTGCATCGCCCGCCGGGTCTGCTGGGCGAAGCTTCTCTGAAGCGCCGGATCAAGAACGACGACCTGCGACTCGGCAATGATCGTCCGGGCCAACTGCTGCATGGCTATGCGTTCGATGTCACGCTGCACACGGGCAGTCAGCTCACCTCTCACATCGTCAAACTTGACGTTGGAACCCTCGATTTTACGTTCCATCTTCAGGACGCCAAACCCTCGATCAAGGGCGATCGGGTCGCTGATCTGGCCGACCGCAAGCTGCGCGATCGTGGAGCGGACCCCGGCTGGATAGGTCGGATCAGCGGGACTGATGGGTGAAAGCAGCCCGCCCTGAGCACGGCTGGAGTCTGTCGATAGCTCCACCGCCAGATCGGAAAACGATTCGCCCGCCTTGGCGCGGCGAATGGCCTCGGCGGCTTGAGGCATCGTCGTAGTCACGATCAGCCTCGCCTGATAGCGCGGGCCATACCGGAACTCAAAAGCATCTTTCAATGCCGCTTCCGTTACCTGTCCGGTGCCTTCGGTCTGGACGAGCAGCCGCAGGCCGGCATTGCGGCGCAGAAGATGAGACCAGCGACTCTCACCCAGGCCGCGACGTTCGCGCAGCTCGTTAATCAGCCGCTGGGCATCGTCGGCATTGTCACTCAGGTCGCCGGTCAGATAACGCCGCTCCGTCTCGATCATCGCATCATCAACCGTGAGGTGGCGATCGTGAAGCCGGCTGTTGATGCCGCGATCAACGATTTCCTCGATGAGCACCTGACCGCCGGCCGCCTCAGCCAGCGCCTGCTGCATCTCGTTCCACGTCACGTCCTGGCCGTTCACATAGGCGGCTGGTTTCCCTGTGATTTTGACAGGGGCAGCCGATCCTTCGACGGCAGGCTGCGTGCCGGCGGGTGTGTCGCTGAATCCCCCGTCGGAGACAGCCGAATCGCCGGGACCAGAGCCGGTGTTTTGGCATCCGGCAAGGAGAAACGCGAGAATACCGATGATTAACGTGTAGCGCGCCATCCCGCAAAGTTAAATCGCCTGTGGTGTGGTGTCAAAGCGGATCATTAACCAACAGGCACCAAAGGCAACGAATTCCAACACCCGCCTGACCAGGCTTAAGTGAGAAAGACGATGTCCGAAAGCAAGTTGATTTTGTGTCCCTACTGCGGTCATACGCAACAAGCAGATTCTGATCGCTGCGAGGAATGCCGCGGACTTTTTGAGCCGCTGAGTCGCCACGCAACGCAGATCTCCATGGGGCCGTGGTTCATCCGGGACAAGGCGCATCCCTTCCGGCCGGGTTGCAGTTATGACGTGATAGTTAAGCAGGTCGCTGCCGGCAAGATCAAGTCCACGACAGTGATGCGAGGTCCGACGACACGACAGTTCTGGTCGGTGGCGCGGAACGTACCGGGAGTGGCGCACCTGCTGGGATATTGCTACCGATGCGGCGCGAGAGTCCAGCCTGACGGCATGTCGTGCCGAGAATGCTTTGAGCAATTCCATGAGCCGCAGGAACGCAACGAACTGGGCTTGATGTACCCCACCGCAGGAGACGCCAAAGTAGCCCAGCGGGCATTGGAAAAAGAAATCGCGGCATTGGCGGGATTCGGCGGCACATCCGACCCCACGCTGCCTCATGTCTCGGCAGTTCAACAAGGACTGGCAATCCGCTCAATACGGGAGGAGTTCAACCCGATGACACGCGGGGCTGACCTGCTGGATGAAGTGGTCAGCGAGGTCAAACCGCGGACACGCGAGGCAAAGCAGCGCGTAGCCGCAAAGCCGCCCGTGCAGCCCCCGCCGACCGCACCCGCTTCATCACCCGAAGCATTGAACTTTGAGCCTACCGACGAACCTGACCAACCGACCAACAGCGATGCGCTGCGGAAACGAAACATCTGGATCATCGTGCTGCTGGTGGTGGTCGTCGCGTTGCTGGCGGCACAGATCGGCCTGATGATGATCTGGAGCGGAGAACACGACCGCCAGCCGCAACCTGCCGGGTCCTATTTCCCACCCGCGATGCAGCCGCAGGCTCTGCCCGCCCTGCCCGAAAGCCCCCCGCCATCTCCAGCACCCGCGCCAACGCCGGATCAGGCTGCGCCGCACGAGCCGACCTCACTCTTTGATACCAGCACAGAGACAACAGAGACAGAGAAACCAGCCTCACGAGCCGAGGAGATCACATCGCCCGATGATGCACCGGCCGATCTGAACACCCGGCTTGCTGAAGCGAGGAAGCTAGAAAATCAGAAGCGTTACCGTGAATCGCTTGAAGTGCTGCGTGACATCGAAAGGCGAACGCCCAACTCCCGCCGTCCAGAGGAACTGCATCAGTCCATCGAACGAGTGGAAACCGCGCTCCGCCGTCAAAATGCGACCCGTATTTTTGAAGATAACTAAAACTGATCGACCACGCCTCCGCGTTGATTAAGCCGCGTCACCCGTAATACACCCGCAAGGCAAGCAGGAGCATCCTGCGCATTCGGTGCGTTCAGATTAAGGGCCGGGACGTTTCCACCCCAGGCTCTTAATTGGTTCTCCGCGTCGGCGTGTCCTAGAATACTCCCCTGCGCCATGAGGTGCTAGTTCAGCGACAGATGGGAGTTTGCCTTGTCCGAAGTCACCCGCTTATACATGGACAATGCCGCCACCAGCTACCCCAAACCGCCTGGGGTATTGGAGGCCATTACACGCTACGCCACTGAATCAGGAGCCCCCGCTCGCGGCGCGTACAAGGAAGCACGCGAGTCGGCAAGACTGGTCAAGCAATGCCGCCAACGCATTTGCCGATTGATCGGCGCGGATGAATCAAAATCTGAGCAGATTATTTTCACGCTCAACACGACAGACGCGCTCAACCTGGGAATCCGCGGGATTGCCTGGGCGGCTCCGTCACCGGCCCACCTGATCGCATCGGCTCTTGACCACAATTCCGTGCTTCGACCGTATAACGAGCTTTGCCGCCATGATCGTTTTGAGCAGACTCGCGTGCGGTGCGATCCACAGACGGGACTCGTGGACCCCGATGATGTCCGCCGGGCCATTCGACCGCAGACAAGACTCATCGCGATGATGCATGGCTCCAACGTGTCAGGGACGTTGCAGCCGATCCGCGAAATCGGCCGAATCGCCAGAGAGCACGGGATACCGTTCCTCGTCGATGCTGCGCAGACATTGGGACACGTACCGATTGATGTCGTCGCGGACAACATCGACCTGCTCGCCGCACCCGGCCATAAAGGGCTGCTTGGACCGCTGGGAACCGGATTTTTGTACATCAAGCCGGGCATGGAAAAGCTCATGACCACCATCCGGGAAGGCGGCACCGGCTCGGTGAGCGACCGCGACACGCAGCCGGAGTTTCTGCCTGATCGATTTGAGCCAGGCAGCCACAACACGCTGGGGATCATCGGCCTCTCAGAGGGGGTCAAGTGGATTCTCGATCGAGGTGTCGAAAATCTCTGGAGACACGAACAGGAACTTTGCCGCGCGATGATCGAAGGTCTCTCCGATGCAGCGGGTACTCCGGGGCTGACCTACTTCGGGCCGCAGGGCATCCGCAATCGCTGCGGGGTTTTCTCCGTCCGACTGGCTGCAGGGATGGGCTTCGACCAGCCGCAGACGCTTTCCGATCTGCTCGAATCCCGCTACGGCATCATCACACGCTCAGGCATCCATTGTGCCCCGTTGGCGCATCGCACCTTCAATACGCATGAGCTGGGAGGAATGACGCGGTTCAGCTTCGGCCCATTCCTTTCGTCTCAGGACGTCAAGTACGCCTGTGACGCGCTGAGCCAGATCTGCCTCGAACGTGCTGCGACGGTCTGACAGGTGTAACCCGTTGCCGTGAGGAATACGGGTTCATAAGAGACGAAAGCACGCCACGGAAACATCGCGCCGGGGATGATGACGACGTCCCGACTCGCGAGTGATCCCCATGCCGCGAACTGCGGCGTTTCAAGCCGGAGTGGGCATCACGGACGGGTTGTCGCCGTCAAGTGTGGAGTTTTGCGACGACGTAGGTTTACCTGACGGCCGAGACTTATTCTGTTCAGCCTTGAGCAGGTCGCCGACGGTTGGCTTGGCGAGTTGTTCACCTTTCATGAGGCGATCAACGTCGTCACGATTGAGCGTCTCGTAACGGAGCAGAGCTTCGGCGAGACGTTCGAGCTGGGCACGATTGGTTTCGAGCAGTTGGCGGGTCTCGTGGTAGGCACGGTCGATGAGGTTTTTGACTTCTTCGTCGATGGCCTTGGCGGTTTCATCGGAGTAGAGCTTTTCGGGCTGCTCCCAGGGGTTGCGGGACTCGTCCATGCCGTAGAGGAGGAATCCGAGCTTCTCGCTCATGCCATATTGAGTAATCATGGCGCGGGCGATATGGGAAGCCTGTCGGATGTCCATCGCCGCACCGGAGCTGATATCGCCACAGAACATTTCCTCAGCGATGCGTCCGCCGAAAGTGACGCGAAGCTGGGACATGAGCTGGCGCTTGGTCCAGATGTGCTTGTCCTTTTCAGGGAGCATGAAGGTGACGCCCAGCGCCTGACCACGGGGGATGATGGTGACCTTGTGCAGAGGCTCGCTGTCGGGATCGTGGTACATGACCAGGGCGTGGCCTGCCTCGTGGTAGGCAATGACCTTCTTTTCGATCTCGTCGATCTTGTGGCTCTTGCGGGAGCGGCCCCACTTGACCTTGTCACGGGCTTCTTCGAGGTCCTCCTGTTCGACGAAATCCTTATTGAGAAGCGTCGCGGAGATGGCGGCCTCGTTGATGATGGCGGCCAGATCGGCACCGGAGAACATGGGCGTTCCACGCGCGAGTTTTTCGAGATTGACATCGGGGCCCATTTTGATGCGGCGGGAGTGGACCTTGAGGATGTCCATGCGTCCCCGGATGTCTGGCAGCGGTACGTGTATCTGACGGTCAAAGCGACCGGGCCGAGTCAACGCGGGGTCAAGGACGTCGGAACGGTTGGTTGCCGCCATGACGATGACCTGATCGTTGGTATCGAAGCCGTCCATTTCAACGAGGATGGCGTTGAGCGTCTGCTCGCGCTCGTCATGCCCGCCGGAGAACGACCCGGAGCCGCGCTTGCGTCCGACGGCATCAATTTCATCAAGGAAGATGATGCAGGGGGATGAATCCTTCGCTTGCTTGAACAGATCGCGCACGCGAGAGGCACCGACACCCACGAACATCTCGACAAAATCGCTGCCGGAGATCGAGAAGAACGGCACCTCCGCCTCACCCGCGACGGCTTTGGCCAGCAGCGTCTTACCGCAGCCGGGATCGCCGATGAGCAGGATGCCGCGCGGAACGCGACCGCCGAGCCGCTGAAACTTTTTCGGGTTTTTAAGGAACTCGACGACTTCGCTTACTTCTTCCTTGGCTTCCTCGATACCCGCCACATCCGCCAGCGTGACGTTTGAGTGTTCCTTATTGGTCACCTTATGCCGACTGCGTCCGAAGTTACCCAGCATTCCGCCCGGGCCGCCGCCGGAGCCGCGCAGCGAGCGGAAGAAAAGGAAGTAAACCAGGATGCCGAGGATCACCATCGGCCCCCACGAAATGATGAAGGGCAGCAACAGCGATCCGCCGGACTTCTCGGTGTACTTGACGCCCAGATCCATCAGCTTCTTGACATATTCCGCTTTGGTCGTCGGGCTGATAGCGGCAGAGACTTTCTCAACGGCTTTGGGTTGCGAGCGACTCGTGGAATCACTCTTAAGCGTGCCGATCATCTGATCGTCTTCGAGTACGACCGAAGAAAACTTATCCGCCTGAGCGTAGTTGAGGAATTCAATCGGCGAGACGGCGCGAGCCGGATTCGTCGCGTTGTTCATCAGCACCAGCAGCACCACCGCCAGCACGCCAAGCAGCAACCACCACATCGCGCTGCGCGACATGAACGGCTGCGATCCGCGCTGGCCAGGCCCTTTACCTCCACCCGGCCCCTGCCGGTTTGGACGATCCTGGCGCGATTCATCGTTGTTCGGTTCGGACATTGGCATCCTCTTGAATCGTTGAGGCAATCGGTCAGCAAACTCGAGAAACCCTGATCTCATCCCCTCACCGCGAACAGGGCATTTTAGCCCCCTTTTTCGCCATGACTATCTTATCGGCCAATTGATGTCCCGGCAGAAGCATTCCGCGCCGGCCACGGAAAAATCCGCAGCCTCACTCGACGATGCCGCGAATACTCACCAATCACCGCGCATGGACGCCACGATCTGCTCCGCCATGTTTTCCATGGCCTGATGCTGGCCGGTGAAATAGGTCTCACCCACTTTTTGGCTGGGGATATAGCGTCCGATCGTCTCCAGCCCGACGCGCTCTCGGATCACCTTTCCCGTGCGATTATTCTTCCAGATGAAGTTCACGTTAACCTTCATCTCCATCTCTTCGGGCAGGCCGCCCTCTTTCTCCCGACTCAGCCGCACCTGATCGATGGAATTGATATTACCCACCAGTTCCGTGTCCGCTCCGCTGGACGACACCACTTTGTAAGGCGTCCTCCGCTCAATCTCTTTTGTCAGGGCCTCCGTCAGATCAAACTCCGCTCCTTGATAAAAAGAGCGATTCTTGAAAATCGGCACGTGAATCGACCGCACGTCTTCGGGGAATGTTTTACGGGCTGTGTAGCCGCACCCCACTAGCGACAGCAATGCTGCTGCGACACACGCTGCCAGCAACCGACTCATGCTGTCACGACGCATTAGTCTCATTGAGCGTCCTCCGGCTGCGTCGAAGCGTCGTGCGATTTCGCATCGCCCACGGGAGCAGCATTGGCCGGTGCCGCTTGCGTGGCCGGCTGCGTCGCATCGGTCTGCGTTGCAGGCACCTTAGCAGCGGTCGCCTGTGTCGTCGGCGCGACAAGGGTTCCGCCTTGCTCCGGGTCGATGACCGACTGGTTCATCTCGCTGAGTCGCTGCATTGCGATTTTCGCCGCCGCCGTCTGCGGATGATCTTTGATGACACGACGGTACATCGTCGCGGCACTGACCTTTTCACCTCGACCGCGATACCAGTTGGCGTTGTAATAGGTTTTCAGCGCCAACGATTCGTCGATGCGCACCAGCAAAGCATCCGATCCGATGCGCTCCGCTGCCGCAGGGTATTCCTTTTGATATTGCTTGATGCGTTCGTTGGCCTCGATCAGGCCGGTCGAGTCAAACTCAGGCCCTTTGAATCGCGCCAGGTTCGCCTGGATCACCCGCAACAAAGCCCGCTCCCGCCGCGGACTGCGGGGGTAGTTCAGAATAAAAGCGTCGTATGCCTCCGCTGCGTTCCGCATATCCGCACGGGCGAAGAGATGATCACCCAGCGTCATGCTCGCGTCCTCACCCAGCGCACTGCCCGGAGTCCGCTCCTGGATACGGATGTAAATCTCCTGCGCTTCCTCATCCGCGGAAATGATCCGCATGTTCAGAAACTTCCGCCTTCTGCCTGCTGTGTAGAGCTTGGCGATTTCGTACTCGCGCTCCAGTGCGGTCGTGAATTGTTCCGAGCCGGGAAATTCGCGGATGACGTACTCGTACTCACGCAGGGCTTTGTACTCATTGCCGCGCATCACCTTCGCATCACCACGGAGTAACCACGCCTCGACCAGCAACGGATGGTTGGGATACCGCTTGATCCACTTACTGCACAGGTTCTCTGCTTTCTCTCCTTTGCCCTCAGCCAGTGCCCGGCGGATCTCCTGAATCTGTCCCTCAGGTGTCGCCGGGTCGTATTGCGTCAACTTTTTCCATTCATCATCCGTCAGTCGGTAACGCTCCTGAGCCAGACTCGGCGTCACAAAAACACAGAGCAGCGCAAACACAAGCACCGCCAGCATCCCCCGCTTGTTTTTCCATCCTGCCTTCAGCAAACCGAGTCCAGACGCGGACAGATCGGAATGTGGCGCCCTCCAACTGCGGGAGAAAGATGCTTGCTTTCGTAACTCTCCCGTACCGCCTGCGAGCGGATCACAACCGCTGATCGCGGATTTAATGCGGGAGGGATGCGGGATTTCCGGGGATTGAGCAGGCAAGTAGGTCGTGGTGGATTCGATCACTACGGAGCTCCGGAAGTTCCGGGGAAGTCAGCCGACACAACTCGGATGATAAATGCCCGTGCCGCGACCGGCAAAGCGCAGCGGCGACCCGTTCTGCGGCAATTCGCAGCCAGGTTGTGCGTTCATCGTCGTGTTCTTGACACTTGTGAGCAACGCATTAGCATGTTTCGTCGCGCGACACTTCGCGTTGTCAGGCCTCGCTAGCTCAATTGGTAGAGCAGCTGACTCTTAATCAGCGGGTTGATGGTTCGAGTCCATCGCGAGGCATTTCCCAACCCCGCCCCATCGCTCCATCTCTGAGCGTGCTGAGTATTCCGACAACCAGCAACGATTGTCCGGTCTGGCTTGGGTGGATAGTTACATCCAGCACTGTATCCCCACTTCTGTCATCCGCCCGATCATCTGACTGGTGCGCAGATTGGCTGCCGTACTACACTTTCATTCCACTTGGCATTTCCAATCTCGATCATGACAATGAATCCGTGATTGCACAGCGAAGTTATTTCTTCCTCCGCATGCGGCTGATGGTGCTGCCGACGGCCTTGCTGGCAGCGGTTGGCTGCGCGCGATCTAACCGCGATGCAGGATTTCCGCAGGTTCAGCAGGTCGTCACGGAACGCATCGGTCAACGTGTTCATTGGAATAACGGCAGCGAGGCAGACCGGCAGGCACAGGAACGAATCGCAGCACTGTTGTCCCGCGAGCTTTCCGCTGATGATGCTGTTGCCCTGGCGTTACTCAATAACGCGCAGCTTCAGGCGACCTACGAAGACCTTGGAGTGTCACAGGCTGATCTGGTGCAGGCCGGGTTGCTGCGAAATCCCGTGTTGTCGGCTGAAGTGCGATTTCCCGGCCGGCCAAGGCTGCCGTTGGAAATCGACGTAACCCAGAGCGTGCTTGATCTGATTTTTCTGCCGCTGCGTCGTGCGGTGGCTGAGTCTGAGTTTGAGGCAACTCGGCTGCGCGTGACGGATGCGGTACTCGATCACGCTGCCCGGACGCGGGCGGCCTATTACGCGCTTCAGGGTGCAAAGCAAACGGTGGAGTTGCGTCGCTCCGTGGTTGATGCGACCGAAGCCGCAGCGGAAGCGGCGCGTCGGATTCATGCTGCGGGCAATCTGAAAAAGTTTGATCTGGAGGCACAGCAAGCGCTGGCAGAGCAGACCCAACTGGACTTGACCGAGGCACAGGTCATCGAAGCGGAGAATCGTGAACAGTTGGAGCGATTGATGGGCCGACGCGCGGACCAGCCAAACTGGACCATAGCGGCACGGCTGCCGGACCTGCCCGCAGGCGAGTCATCGGAGGCGGAGCTGGAGTCTCTCGCAATCGCGCAGCGTCTCGATCTTGCAGCGGCGCGACAGGAGGTCGAGTCGCTCAGCCGATCGGAGAAACTGACACGCCGCACCTTACCGCTGGGTGATGTGGAAGTCGGCGGACACATGGAGCGTGAAGCCGATGGAACCACCACCGCTGGGCCGAGTGTGTCGGTTCCGCTGCCAATTTTTGATCAGGGGCAGGCAGCGATCGCCCGTGTGGAGGCTCTTCGCCGTCAGAGTGAGTCCCGTTATTCCGCGATGGAGGTGGAAGTCCGCAGCGACGTGCGGCGTGCGCTGAGCCGGATGTCCGCTGCGCGACGACGCGCGGAGCGGCTGCATCACGTGGTGCTTCCGCTGCGACGTTCACTGACAGACGAAGCACAGAAACAGTTCAACGGCATGCTCATCGGAGTTTTTCAGCTTCTCGAGATCAAGCAGGCTGAGATCGAAGCTGGACGCGAATATGTCCGGGCGATGACGGATTACTGGATCGCACGTTCGGAGTTGGAGCGAGCGATCGGCAGCCAACTGCCGACCGTGGCGACACCTGCTCCGACCACGGTACCCGCTGATTCAGTGACAGCTACACCGGAACCGCCAAATGCGCCAGTCACGCAGCCCGCTTCCGGTCATCACCATCACGGAGGAGCCGGCCATGATTAATCGGCGTGAGATGATTGCAGGCAGCGCCGCAGCACTGGCGAGCCTCAGCGCGATGATACAAAGCGCGAAAGCCGCATCGGGTGACCACGACCATGCTGGAAGCGAGCTGGACGCGGCTGCAGGTCGGACGCACCACGAGCCGGCGTCTTCGCGACCAAGCGGAAATTACGTACCCGTCATCACACCCAACGGCGCGACTCTGCCGTGGAAGCTCGAGGACGGGGTCAAGGTATTTCACCTCATCGCGGAGGAAGTCGATCATGAGTTTGTAAGCGGTCTGCGTGCCCGCTGTTGGGGCTACAACGGCCGGGTGCATGGCCCGACCATCGAAGCTGTCGAAGGTGACCGCGTCCGTATCTTCGTCACCAACAAGCTGCCTGAACCCACCAGTGTTCACTGGCACGGTCTCCGATTGATTAACGGCATGGATGGTGTCGCCGGCCTTACGCAGCGGGCGATTGCGCCGGGTGAGACATACAAATATGAGTTCACTCTCAATCAGCACGGCACGCACATGTATCACCCGCATTTCGATGAGATGACACAGATGGCACTGGGAATGATGGGAATGTTCATCATTCATCCGCGCGAGCCGGCGGAAGACGACATCGTGGATCGAGACTTTGCCATCATGCTCAGCGAATGGCGGATCGAACCGGGCACGTCGCGCCCCGTGCCGACTGAGATGACGGATTTCAATGTGCTGACGATGAACGCCCGCGCCTATCCGGGCACGGAGCCGCTGGTGGTACGGACCGGTCAGCGGGTGCGCATCCGGCTGGGAAACCTGGGGCCGATGGATCATCATCCGATCCACCTGCATGGCTACGAGTTTCGCATAGCGGCCACGGGAGCCAGCCCATTGCGGCGTGAGATACAGACCGTTACGGACACGGTACTCGCGCCCGTGGGCACCACGCGCACCATCGAGTTCACCGCTGATGCGCCGGGGGACTGGGCGTTTCACTGTCACATGACGCATCACCTCATGAACCAGATGGGACACGATGTTCCCAACATGATCGGAGTGGATGCCCACGGCCTGAGTCAAAAGATGAATAAGTTGCTGCCCGACTATATGACGATGGGAACGACGGGTATGGGCGAGATGTCCCATATGCACATGTCGATGCCGGAGAACAGCGTGCCGATGCTCGGCGGCAAGGGACCGTTCGGGGTGATCGACATGGGTGGAATGTTCACCATCCTGAAAGTGCGCGATGGGTTGACGAGCTTCGATGATCCCGGCTGGTACGAGCATCCGAAGGGCAGCGTTGCATCACCGGCTACCAAAGAAGAAATCGCGCGGTTGACCTGAACGCCTGCACGCAGCGTGTCGGCGCGGACTCGACGAACTCAGCGCGGACGTTGATGGATAATCAGTACCGGGGTAAGGGAGGATTAACCGGCGGGATATCCAGCCGACGCGAAAGCTCCAGTTCGTCGGAGGTCGGTTTGATCGCCAGCGTTGGGCCGGGTGTGTAACCAAGTCGGCGGAAGCGTTCCGCAATGCGTTCATTGCGGGGCGTGAGGTAATAGGCTTTCCCCAGCGCGATGATCGCCCCCTGCGTGTCGCCGACGGATGCGAAGTAATCACCCATCGCGATATAGGGTGCCGGATCATTTCGAGGTGCGAACTTGAGTGCTTTGCGGAAGGCGAGTTTGGCACCATCCACGTCGTTGATCTTGCCGAGGTATTTCGCCTGACGGAGATAATCGGGCACCGTACCGTAGTCGTCGGCAGCTTTCTGAAGCATCGCGGCCAGCGCTGCCTGCTGGTCCTGTTGAAAGAGCGACTCCGCCAGTGCATCGAGGATCAGCGGTGTGAACTGCTTGTCAGACGGGCGAAGCGTGAGGGCTTTTTCTTCCGCGAGCTGAGCTTCAAGTGGGCGGTTCTGCTTGAGCCGCACCACGCCGAGGTAATACTGCGATTTCCAGTCGGTCGAGTCCTGCTTGATGGCTGTGGTGAAATGCTGATCGGCAGCCTGCACGTTATCAAGATCCAGAGCCTCCATGCCGTCGCGACGGAGCAGCGAGTTGGGCTTCTGACAGCCGGCGGCGATGAGGATTGCGGCTGACAGGAAAACCGGGAGCATGACAGCCGCGGAGCGGGTGACGATCAATCGACTCGTGGCGTACATGAGCGTTATCCTCTAATGGCGTCCCACAACCGCGAATGATCCTGATCGCCGCGGTGAGTGACGCATAAAATCGGACATATTCAACGCAGAGCATAAGAATGGCCGCACCCGCTGACAAGCCAAACGCTCCACCCCAACAGGCGGAATCCGCCACCGCTCAACCGCCTTTCCCACGGCTGGCCACAGCAGTGCTGCTCCACCACGCGCCTGATGGCGATCATTATGACTGGCTCATCGAAGACCCGCGCCAGTTCGGCGCGATCAATCCGCTCTGGACCGCGCGCGCAGCAGATCCGCCTGCGTCCTGGCGATCCCTCCGTCAGTGGTCGCTCGAAATCATCGCCAACCACCGACGCGATTACCTGACTTATCAGGGAGAATTAACCAACAACCGAGGAAGCGTCGTGCGCGTCGATCAAGGCACCTGTGACGCTACGGCTTGGGAAAGCGACAACATCAAGCTCATCGTGTGCCTCCAGAGCTTTCAAGGCAGAGTGTGGCTGACGCCAAACCTCGGCTCGATGTGGACCGCTCGACTGATGGATGAGGCGACGGGTAGTTGAGCGGATGGGCGTATTGGTACACACAGCAGTGAGCCAGCGATGAAGGTCGGTCTCGTGAGCCGTGGGTTCGTCTCCGCGCTGCTGCTCTTGACTCCATCAAGCTCATCAGTACGCTGTGTCCGGGTGTGATTGGTGGAATGTCTTCAGGTAGTTTGCACGGCCAAACGACGGTGATTCACGGCTGCTGAGCAATGAGCCGGATCGGAACCACTTTTGGCTGGCATGATGCGCTCCAATCATTCCTGCCTTCCGGGGATCACGGCTGAACGAGAAATCGCAACGGTTGCGATTTCGTTATAATTGGGATATCGAATTGCGTGATAACCCTCATGGTTGAAGTATCTTGATACTTTAGGTTGTATATCAACATACCTAACACATAGATTTACGCCTATGCATACAGCTTTTGAGAACGCGATGTCTCAGCTGCGTAAAGCAGCTCAGATCATGAACTTAACAACAGAAAAGGTGGAGCTTCTCTCCCGCCCGGATCGTGTTATCGAAGTATCAATACCCGTAGTAATGGATTCCGGGGAAATACGTGTATTTATCGGGTATCGAGCACAGTATAACAACACACTCGGTCCCTATAAGGGCGGCATTCGCTATCACTGGAACGTAACCCCTGACGAAGTGAAAGCGCTCTCATTCTGGATGACGATCAAGTGTGCAGCGCTTGGACTGCCGCTGGGCGGTGGCAAGGGCGGCGTGATCGTTGACCCCAAGAAACTATCCAAAACTGAGCTGGAACGGCTATCACGAGGCTACATCCAGAAACTCTGGCGCTTCCTCGGTTCCGACATCGATGTACCCGCCCCGGATGTGTACACCAATGATGAAATCATGGGCTGGATGCGCGATGAATTCGAGACATGCTCAGGAAAATGCGATCCCGGTGTAATCACCGGAAAGTCGCTCACCGATGGCGGCTCAGAAGTCCGTGAATACGCGACCGCGCAAGGCGGTATCTACTGCATTGAGGAGTTGTCAAAGAAAAAAGGCTTCGTCCCCCAAAACACCAGAGTGGCCATCCAGGGGTTTGGTAACGCAGGAAGCCACACGGCAGATATTCTCGCGGCGAAGGGTTACAAGATCATCGCTGTATCCGACTCCAAGGGCGGAGTATTTAATGGCGACGGACTCGATTTGGTAGCCCTCAAAGAACACAAACGTAAATACGGAAGTGTCGTCAACTTCCCCTCTGCGAAAAATATTTCCAACGAAGAATTGCTCGGCCTTGAGGTTGATATTCTCATTCCAGCAGCACTTGAGAGTGTTATCACCGCTGAGAACGCAGGAAATATCAAAGCGAAAACAATCATCGAGCTGGCGAACGGCCCAACCACTCCCGAAGCGGATGATATTTTGATCGCCAAGGGAATCACGATCGTCCCCGACGTACTCTCGAATGCGGGCGGCGTAACGGTGTCGTGCTTTGAATGGCAACAGAACATCGCGGGCGAACACTGGACCGAAGAAGCTGTACTCGCAAAACTCGAATCCGCGATGAAAACCGCATTCCGAGACATCTGGAATACGAGCAGAGAGTACGGCGTACCTCTGCGCAAAGCGGCATTCATGCAAGCCCTGAAGCGAATCGTGGATAATCACCCTGTATCAAACCCGACTAAGTCTATCAAAACAGTATCAAAGGCAGTTTCGGTATAGATCAGGGCTGCTTTTAATTGCAGGAAAATATCTGCGAGGTCTTTCTTACGACACTAGCTATTGAGCTAAAAGCGAAGCGATCACCTGCAATAAACGGTATTCCCAACCGCTATTTCATACTATTCTTCACGAGTCTAGGCGAGAATGCCCAGACTTGCTTTTATTCACACGTACTTGGATTGGTTCTTATCGACATCGCTTGCGACATGCAAGTGAGATTCGGATTTTTACGACTTTTACACCCACTGCTTTTCATCAGGAGATGCTATCGCGGTGACGGTGTCATACCGACCAAAGTTGTAACAGTCTGGATCAGTTTCCCCTCTGAACCGGGGACGTACACAGCCGGGTGGTCATAGAACCACCACCGCAAACCTTCAAGCAGACGCGGAGCTATGTATGGGAAAGGCGGGAGTAGTCGTCCGGATCACCGGCGCGACCGGCCCCGCCCGCGGCGGACCACGCAGGCGGTGCCCAGCGCGAGCAGCACCAAGCTCGCCGGCTCAGGGATGGCGGTCTGCTGGAAGTTCACGTCGTCGAGCGAGAGGTTTCCTGCCCCGCCGCCGGTGAAGTGGATGTCCAGGACGAGCGTCCCGGCTCCGTAGCCGGCATTCGTGGCGATACTGAACGGCGGGCTGACTTTGTTGAAGGAGAAGCTCTGCGCCGTCCCGCCGAGCTGACCCTGACCGTCGGTCTTGCTGGAGGCCAGTACCGTCCCGCCCGCCGTGTTGTTCCAGAGGGTCCAGTCGGCAGTCAAGGTCGGGGGAGAGCCACCCCACGATCGCAGCACGAAGCTGTTGACCTGCACGGTATAACCCGAGTCGGGAGTGAAAGTGATGTAGTAGTGGCCGTAAGAGTTCAGAAAAGCGACGCGAGGCCAGTAAATGTCATCATAAGTGTCAAATATTGACGTATCGGCGGAATAGCTGACGCCGATGTTGGGCGTGTAGCCCTCTCCGGCATTGCCATAGTTGTACCAGGTCGTGCTGCTCCCGTCAGGCGGGTTCACGGTAACAGCAGCGCTCGAGGCATGGTCGCCGTAGTAGGTGGTGGGATAGCTTGGATTGGTAGGAGAAAAATAGGTCATCAGAGAGTACGAGTTGCCCCAATACGTCGTGTTATTGGTGCCGAAACGGATGTCGTACGTGAGCACCGTCGCGTGCAGGGCCCCGGCTGAAAAGAACAGGACCAGCAACGCAGTTACAAAATGAGACAGACGAAAGTTGGAAGTGCGCACAAATCTCCCTTCGATTTGAGACCGTTAAAACTGTCCAGCCATTGCTTGAGACGGATGGCTTGGTGAATGGGCTACCTCCGTAAGCACAACTTTAGCCCACCGATAGAGGTCTATATTACTCTATGGTTTTATCCAAAGCAACCGAAATCTGAATCCGGAGCCGAAAACTCCTACAATCTCAGCTCCGCTACGGCACGCCCGATCGACCGCGTTATCCTCGAACTGGATGGCTCGGCAAGCAAGTTACAACCGGCGGCACTCATTTCACGGGATCGCCATACACCTGAAATTCACGAGATTTTTTGAGTCCGGTAATGCTGTTTTCCTGAAGCAGCGCTTTCCGGTTGATTGTCACCAACTGCCTTCGATGCGACTGTCCGACCCCGTGATTTGAAGCCTTAAGCGGTCATCTTAAGCGGTCATCTCTTTGTGCCGAAGAAACGGTGTGTAGGGCCTGTAACGCCTGGCCGGACGGAAGCTCGATGAGCCGCGAGTCGTTTAACACTGAGCAACAATCCGTCGCTTTGCCGACGCAGGCGATCGCTCCGGACTGCAGACACTATCGCGGCGACAAACCTTGCTTTCAAAATCGTCTCTGCAATGGCTGCGGGCACTACTCTCCTTACACAAGCCGTCTGTGCATCATCAAACTCGGTGCGTTGGGTGATGTCATCCGCACACTTTGCATCCTGCCCGCACTCCGCGCTGCTTATCCAGATGCACAAATCACCTGGATCAGTCTCCCCAATGGCTGCCGCATGATCGCGGATCATCCGCTCATCGATCGCGTACTCCCCTTTTCTCCGACAACGACACAGCAACTCGTGCAGGAAGTTTTCGATGTCGTCATCAACCTCGATAAAGAGGCGGAGCCTTGCAGCCTGGCCAATGCCATGCGCGCGTCGCGCAAGCTCGGCATCGCACTGAGTCCTTTTGGAACGCCGATCCCAGCAAATGCCGAAGCCGAGGCGTATTTCCATCTCGGACTCAGCGATGACTTGAAGTTTCATCAAAACACGCGGAGCTATCCGCAACTGGTCCACGAGGCTCTGGGACTCGAATACAACGGTCAGTCCTACACATTGCCGGTCGCGGATGCCGCATCCGAGCGTATCCGAGTCGAGCTCGAACTCTGCGGATGGAGTCCCGACCGCTTGACCATCGGCATCAATGTCGGCGCGGGCAAGGTGTTCGCCAATAAGATGTGGCCGGTCGAACGACTGATTGAACTCGTTCGCACGCTGCGCCGGTCGCAGCCGGACACGCAGATTCTGTTGCTCGGCGGGCCGGACGAGCGACCGATTATCAACGCAATCGGACTGGCAGTACCGCATCGCTCCGTTATCGATGCAGGTACCGATCATGACGAGCCAACTTTCGTCGCACTGGTGGATCTCTGCGATGTCGTCTTCACCGGCGACACGATGGCGATGCACGTCGCCATCGCACGCAGCAAGGCTGTCGTCGCGTATTTCGGTCCAACCTGTGAGCAGGAAATCGACCTTTTCGGTCGGGGTGAAAAGCTGATCGCCCGTGTCGATTGCGGGCCATGCTACAAGCGGACATGCGACAACGGCCACGTGTGCGTGCAGTTTCACGAGATCAACGATGCGGCAGAGGCGATCGGTCGCGCTCTCCCTGCTGCATCGACACGTCGTT
The DNA here is from genome assembly GCA_020851465.1 of Phycisphaeraceae bacterium. Classification (NCBI taxonomy): domain Bacteria; kingdom Pseudomonadati; phylum Planctomycetota; class Phycisphaerae; order Phycisphaerales; family Phycisphaeraceae; species Phycisphaeraceae bacterium. The sequence continues at coordinate 776,779 of JADZCR010000006.1, forward strand.
TCACGCTGCCCGTCTTTCCTTCAAGAAAGGCCGGGTGACGTATGAAGCAACTGCTCTTTATGACAGTGCTGACCATACTCAGTGCCATCGGTGGGACGAGCAATCCCGTATGGCCCATCCTTCTTTATTACGGCATGGCGGTGCTTCGCCCGCAATACCTCTGGAAATGGGCCTTACCCGATATCCGCTGGTCGCTGATCGCCGGGGCCCTCGTGCTCGCCAGCGTCGTCATCAACATCAAATCCGTCGCCATCCGCGGCCGCTTCAATGTCGTCATCGCGCTGATTCTGGCGCATGCGTTGTTCCTCCTGCTGAGCCTGCTCAATGCTTACGATCCGGCAACCGCACAGGTCTGGGCCATCGAGTACGGAAAGATCGTGCTCATGGCGATAGTTGCGTCATTCGTGCTGACGCGGCTTTCCGAGTTGCGCCTGCTGGCTCTGGTGATCTTCGCAGCGACCGGCTACATCGGCTGGGAGATGAACTATCTCTACTTCGTCGATGGCCGTATGGATATTTACCACAACGGCTTCGGCGGTCTGGACAATAACGGAGCCGGCCTCCTGCTCTCGATGGGACTGCCGCTGGCGTATCTCTTTGGCATGACGTGCAAACAGTGGTGGCGTCGCGGCGTTTCCTGGTTTGCCGGCGTACTGATCCTTCATGCCATGCTCATGAGCTACTCGCGCGGCGCGATGCTTTCCGCTATGGTGGGCCTGGGTTGGCTGCTGATTCATCACCGTCCGCGACGGCATGCCGTGATAATGCTCCTCGTCATCTGCATGATCGTGCCGCTCCTTGCGGGCAAAGAGATTCGCGCACGCTTTTTTTCCACCACACAATACGAGTCGGATTACAGTGCCAACTCCCGGTTTGAAAGCTGGGCGGCAGCGTGGCGCATCACAACGGATCATCCGCTTACGGGAATCGGGATTCGTAATTCCAATGCCTTTTCCCAGCAATACGGTGCCGATCTGCGTGGCAGGACGATTCACAGCCAGTATCTCCAGATCGCTGCCGATTCGGGTATCCCTGCGATGCTCACCTACGCTGCGATGCTGATCGTCGCAGGCATTTCCTGTGCTCGCGCCAGAGCAATGTGCCGTCGCAGTCTGAGCGATGCAGATTCTCCGCTGCCGCAGGAAGCAAGCGAGCGTCTCCGCGATACCTCGGTGCTGGCGGTAGCGTGTCAATCCAGCCTGCTCATCTTCGCCTTCGGTGCAGGGTTCCTCTCGCTGGAGGTCTTTGAACTGCCGTGGATTTTGATGGTGCTGTCAGGAGTGCTTCCGGGATGTGTGCAAAACGAGCTGGCGGAGTCTTTACCGCAGATTGAAGCACCCCCACCGCAATCCGGGACATTCCCGATTGGATTCGGATCGAAGCTCTCCACCCATCATGGAGCGTTACAGCCATGAGTACCCTTCAGCTCCACGTCGATCGTCAACTGGCCCGTACTGTCACGTTCACGGGGCGCCTCAAGCAAGTGCGCTTCCGTCTCCGCGCGACCAAAGCTGTGGTGCATGGTCTGGACTACTTCGCCCGTGGCATCTTCCACGTATGGCGTAATCGCCGCTATCTCACGGCCATCAAGCTCATCAACATGGCCCTGGTGAATGTGCAGTTTCGTCTTAAGACCGAGTACGTGTTCGGCCGTCCGTACAACATGAAGATCGAGTCCACCAATATCTGCAACACCAAGTGCCAGCTTTGCCCCACCGGTCAGGGGCTTGAAGGTCGTCCCAAGGGCAGGATGGACATCTCGGCATTTCGCAAGTTGATCGACCAGCTCAAGCGTTTTCTGTTTGGGCTGGATTTATCGATGTGGGGTGATCCGCTGATCGTGCCTGAGATCTACGACATGATCCGTTACGCACATGATCGCGGCATCTGGACCTATCTCAGCTCCAACCTCCACGCCCTCAAAATTACTCCGGAAAAACGTCAGGCGGAAGCGTTGGTCAAGAGCGGCCTCGACATGCTCACCTGCTCACTTCATGGCGCGAGTCAGGAGACTTTCGCGATTTATCAACCGGGCAAGAGCTTTGCCGACACGCTGGAAAAGGTAAAGCACATCATTGCGGTGCGTGACGCCCTGGGCAGCGCGACGCCGACCATTCAGCTCAACTTCGTCGTTACCCGTTTTAACGAACACGAGAGACCGAAATTTGAAGCGCTGGCCAAACAGCTTGGTTGCAAAGCTGTCTTTTCAACCGCTTCGATGAACATCCGTTTCCTGGGTCGGGATAAGCAGCTCCACGACCTGGGACTGGCTCCGGACATTTTGAAGAAAAAAGTGCGAGATCATCTTGAGAAGTGGTTGCCGCGTGACGATGCCTATGTTCTCAAGCCGTACAAGCAACTGCTTGAAAATGACCTGACGATCGATGAGTTCAACGGAAAAAAACTGTTCGACTGTTCCTGGCCGTGGAAAGCCAGCGTCATCAACTGGGACGGCACAGTCTGCGCCTGCTGCGGTTCATTCGATCCGAATGAAGACTTTGGAAATGTCTTTGAGCAAAGCTTCGCGAAGGTGTGGAACAGTCATCGATACCGCATGGCAAGACGGAGCTTCAAAAACAAACTGGAGGCAGCAGACGCGAAGGATAACCCTTGCGCGAGCTGTCCCGGATTCATGATTTGACGGGGCGCGGGGAGAAGGATTTCGGCATCGACGTCGGCGGTGGGAATAAGCATCAGCCGCCGGCGCCGGTGACCGAAAATATTCCAATGGAACATAGGAAGCCATGACCCCTGCTGAACACCCACACCTGCCAGAACCTTCCGTGACGCCGGTACTGCGACTGGCGGGCGATCGTCCACGCTCGGACAGTCCGCGTGTCAGCCCGCCATTCGTGCTTCATGTGCGAGTCGTGGCCGGCAAGGGTGGCGGGCCGGATAAGACCATTCTTCGCTCCGCGGAACACCTCAATCCCGCCAAGCTCCGTGTCGCAGCGGCCTACATTCATCCTCATGGCGACCCCGGCATTGCCACCATCCGCCAGCAGGCGCAACAGCACGGGTGCCCGCTTTATGAAATCGGCGAATCAGGTGCCGTTGATCCGCGAACCATCCGCTCGCTGATCCAGCTCTGCCGAAAACTCCGTGTGACGGTCTGGCATGGTCATGATTACAAATCCAATGCGTTAGGCCTCATCGTGCGCAAGTGGTGGCCGATGAAACTCGTCACCACCGTGCATGGCTGGACAGGGGAGACATTCCGCACCCGGCTGTATTACCACGTCGATAACTGGTGCCTGCCGCGCTATGACCACGTCATCACGGTCAGCCCGCAGCTATACCGTCATTGCCTCAAACTCGGCATTCCTCGTGAGAAGCTCAGCTACATACCCAATGGCGTTGAGATCACAGAGTTTCACTCGACGGGACAGCGCGACGCGCAACGCCGTGAGTGGGCCGTTCCACAGGACGCCACGGTGATGGGTGTTGTCGGTCGGCTCAGCATTGAAAAAGGAGTGGATCGCGCGATCCGTCTGCTCGCAGACCTCAAACCGCAATACCCCCGTCTCGAGCTGCATCTCTTTGGTGACGGTCCTCAGCGTGCAGCATTGGAGGGGCTGGCTGCGAGCCTGAACGTCGCGGATTCGGTACGGTTTCACGGGTGGCTTGAAGATTCACGTCCCGCCTACGAAATGATGGACATACTGCTGCTTCCCAGCCATACGGAAGGTTTGCCGAATGTGGTCCTCGAAGCGATGGCGATGAAGGTCACAGTCGCAGCAACCGATGTGGGCGGCGTGAGCGAGTTGCTCGATGGCGGCCGGTGCGGGTCATTACTGCCGCAGGATCACACTGAATGGCCGCGCCTGATCGAACCGCTCCTGGTCAGTGCAGCCCGCCGTGAAGAGCTTGCCCGTCAAGCATACGAACGGGTCGGGAAGCGTTACACATTTACTCAACGGCTCAGCAAGGAATGGACGGTGTACAAACATCTGTTGCGCCTCGCAGATCGTCCAGCCGCAACCGCTTCACGTCGAGTCGCATGAGATTTCTTACAATTCGCCGCTTTCCCACCGTTGCGTGGGGCCGGAGTGTCGTCACATGCAGCCTGCTTTGGCGCTACTGTCCATTCCCAACGACGCCTGGTTGAATCTCATTCTGCCCGCAGCAGTGCTCACGCTCTTTGTTTCGACGATCGCCTACATCCACAACCCGCGGATTAAGACACTGGTTTTCTCCATGCCCGTGCCTTTCACCTGCGCGTACCTCTCGACGGCTATGAAGATCAACCCGACCCATATGACCGGCGTGCTTTATGTGTCGCTTTATCACTGGATCGTCTGGGCGATTTACCGAAAAGCAGGTTTTCCGCTCGCTGTGGGCATGACAGCGGGGATCGTGTTTTATCTCAGTGCTTCGTACGGAACGGCACAACTCTTCCAATATCAGTGGCAACCAACCATGCCGCTGGCCATCAGTGCCCTGCTGGTCCTGTGGTGCCTGGGAATCTGGCTTTATCACCCGATCCGTGAGCCAGGTCATCGCAGCACCGCGCCGTGGTATGTGAAGACGCCGATCATCTTTCCGATTGCTCTGCTGCTGTTCAGCCTGAAGCACTTTTTGCTCGGCGCGGTTACAACATTTCCCTACGCAGGGGTATTCACCAGTTACGAGATGCGTCACAGTCCTCGCACACTTGCGGGGCAATACTCGATCAACAACATTGCGTTCATTCTGATGTTTGTGGTGATATGGCAGCTCGAAACCTACGGCCGAGTACCGGCACTGTTGGGCGGATGGGGGATTACGCTCGTAATCCTGACGATCATTTATCGTTTCGGTATCGGGCGACCCACTACGCCGGCAGCCGAGCCGGTGCCCACGGGAGAATAGTGCCGTACCGTCTCATGGAGTCGGCCCCTGACGATCGATCAGGAAGCCCCCTTTCCAGCCACGCTCTAGTTCACGATTCTCAATCATCTCGGAGCCGTATTGATCTTTTCCACCCTCATCAATGAGGAACGAAAAGTTTCCGCCCGCGTCTTCGTGGTAATCGACCGCTGGATTCGCAGTACCCGGCGACGGTCCTGCGTAAACATCATCGCCGCTAGCGTCGTACACCACGGAAATTCCAGCGTTGTTCGATGATCCTGCCCCGCCGTTACCCTCGCCGGCGTATTGGTCATTCCCCGCAAAATCGAGGATCACGCCGACGGCAATATCCCATGTGAAGCCGACGCAAGCATGGTTACCTCCATAGGTATCGTCACCGGCATCATCAATCAGAAAACCGGCGGCGTAATGGCAACCGTAACCGGTTCCCCAGCGGACGAATCGCTGCACGGTGCGCGGCGTGGAGTCGAAGTTCGTCCGTGTCGCGCCGACCCGCTGATCGTTACCCCCGAAGTCCCGCGCAAACCCGGCAGCAAACCAATAAGCACCGCCTTGAGAAAAATAGTCCGCTTCGTAAACGTCATCACCTCCACCGTCGAGGAACACACCGATGCCGCCGTTAGCGACGCCTCGCGGCCCGACGCCCACACCCTGCGACCACCCGCCGAAGCCCGGCGTGTCGTCATAGCCCCCCGGATACTTGCCCCCCGCGTAGTAGTGATCCTTACCTGCAAGATCATCGAGCAGCCCGAAGCCCAGCGGTCCGCCGACACCCTGCGACAGGAGCGCTGCTCGGAAATCATCATCTCCCGCGCGATCGAGCAGAATACCGATACCGCCGATTGCTGAGCCTTGAACTCGACGGTCGCCGACATATTTGTCGTCGCCTCGAAGGTCAATCAACATTCCCACTCCACTGAGTGCCGACCCCTGTGCGATGTCACGGGCGGTGTAGGAGTCGTTACCCGCTGCGTCGATGAGGATCGACACACCGAGAATGGGTGAACCCTGGATGCCTGATTTTTCACCGCGATATGTGTCATCGCCCGCTAAGTCAATGACGATCAGCACCGGTCGTTCATCACTGGTTGTTCCCTCCAGATAGGTGTCATCACCACCAAGGTCCACAACCGCTGCCACATCTTTCATTTCGTCGAGGTTGTATTGATTCGCTTCACGTCCTCCTACCACGATTTTTCCCTCTGCTGTATTGATGATCTGCACAATCGGGCCGGTCGCACCGGGTGTGGCAGGCTGGTTGTGGTCTGTCTTGAAGTCGGTAAGTCGCGTCAGGAAAGCGGTGTCAACCAATGGCACGACGGCGTATGCAGCACGTATCCACGCGCGACGATCCAGTTTTTCCAGGAGATCACAAACCTGCCGTCCCTTGGTTACATCCGCAAAGCGATGACCAAGACCCGCATCACCTGTACTCTGTGCGTACAGGTTCGCTCGAAGTTCCGCCCACTCTGAAGCTGATATACCTTTTCGTGCCGCATCCGTCGCAGCACGAATCTGTTTCAGCGCATTGGCAAGCTCATCCATCGGCGTCACATCCTTGGACCACTGCCGTACCGGCTCCGGCTCGGAAGCATCCAGTTTCGCAGCAACGATCGTGATGATCCGATCAAGATCGCCGTTGGCTTGGTGGGAGTCGGTGCTGCCCTTGGCTGCATCATGGAGCAACCGTGTGAATACCTCACTCTCAGCAACCGCTTCAAGAGGATGCCGCAGCAGATGATCGACCCACGCGAGTCGGCAATTGCCGGTCTTATCCGAGAACGTCTTTAAGCCCGCGCTGGCGTCAAATCGCTCACCGATGAACGCGACGAGACGATCGAATCGCGGCTTGATCTGCCGCTGTTCAATCAAGGCGTGCATCTGTGTGACCAGCCGTTCCGTCGTCAACTGCGATGGGGGTTTGACGGGTTCCGCAGAGACCGTCAGGGCAAAGCAAAACACGACCAACGTAGCCAGGATGGTTCGCATGGATAGATTCTATGTTGTTCAGGAGCGATGCTGAAGCACGAGGCAACAGAGTGCCGCGTAACGTCACCACACAAAATAGGCGAAGAATCGGAGAGTGCGGCGAGATGCGTCAGATCGTGCTTTCGGTGACCCGGAGAACTTCATCCACCGTGGTCATTCCCTGCGCGACTTTGCGGAAACCATCCTCGCGCAGCGTCACCATGCCACGCTCCACACAGAGGCGGCGAAGCTCGGTGACATTAGGGTTACTGGCGATCTTGTCTCGCATCATGTCGTCGAGGATGAGCAACTCATACAACCCCAGGCGGCCGGCGTAGCCGGTGTTGCGGCAGCGGTCGCAGCCGGCACCAACCCAGACCTGATCCGCCGGGATACCGTGCATTTCCAGATGTTCTTTGAGATGCTCCGGCGGAGCAATCTGCTTTTTGCAGTTGGGACATATCCTGCGAACAAGGCGCTGCGCAAGAGTCGCGTTAACCGCGGCACCGATCAGATAAGGCTCGACGCCGATGTTGATCAACCGAGTGATCGAGCTTGGCGCATCGTTGGTGTGCAGTGTTGAAAGCACGAGGTGTCCGGTCAACGATGCCTGGATAGCGATGCGTGCGGTTTCCGCGTCACGAATCTCACCGACCATGATGACGTCAGGGTCTTGTCGGAGCAGCGATCGCAGAGCTGCGGAAAAGTTCATGCCGATCTTTTCATGCGTCTGTACCTGCGTGATACCGTTGAGGTGATACTCGACCGGGTCTTCGACGGTCGAGATATTCAGTTTCTGCATATCCATCTGCGCCAGCGAGGCGTAGAGAGTGGTGGTCTTACCGCTGCCGGTTGGGCCGGTGACAAGGATGATTCCGTGCGGCTGATCGATCTGGTGTTTCCACATGAGCAGGCTGTCACCGTCCATGCCAAGCTCGTCGAGCTTCACCTGGATCGATCGCGTATCGAGAATACGCATGACGGCCTTTTCACCCTGCGCTGTGGGTAAAGTCGAGAGACGCAGATCGAGTTTCCGCCCGTGAACCATGGCGCGGATGCGACCGTCCTGCGGCAGTCGTCGCTCGGAAATGTCGAGATTCGACATGATCTTCAGACGAGAGATGATGGCCGCGTGCATGTGATGCGGCGGGTTCATCATCTCGAATAACACACCATCAATGCGGTAGCGGACCTTGAGCTTTTTTTCCTGCGGCTCAATATGAATATCACTCGCGCCTTCCTTGACCGCGTTGAAGATCAGGTAGTTCACATAGCGAATGACCGGTGATTCGCCGGCCATCTTTTCGAGATCAACATCCTCTTCCTTGGATTGGACGACTTCAATGTCATCTTCCTGGATACCGGCGATGATCCGATCGACCTCGACGGTCTCCTCGCTTTCCTCACGCATGCCATCGAGAATGGCCGCGATGTCGCAGCGGCAGACGACGACAGCCTTGACCGGAAGAGAGAGCTTGTGTCGTACTTCGTCGATGATGATGAGATTGTCAGGATGCACGACCCCCAACAGGAGCCGCGTACCCGACATTTGGAGCGGGATCACGCCGTGATTTTTACAAAAATCCGCCCCGAGGCGGCTGAGGTGGCGGGCATCGATCTGCTCAGGTTTCTCGACGCGCTGGAATGCCAGCGAATTAATCTGCGCGATGACCTGCTGGAGCGCGATTTCATCAATACCCATGTCATAAAAAGCGTCTGCCAGCGTCTTGCCGGGCGTCTTTTCGACAACGGTACGTGCGGTGCTTACCTGCGCAGCGTCGGCGGCACCGGCTGCGATGAGTGCTTCACCCAGATCGCTTGGTGCCGCTGCCGGCGCGGACTCATCTTCAGGTGACCACAGATCACTCAGCGACTCACCGGTGCGTACCGGGGCTGCGGGAGAGCCGGCCTTCGCGGCGGTCCGGGCCAACCACTGATCGAGATCATCCTTCGCCATTACGAACCCCTGGGCTGATGCCTGAACTGCCGGACTTACTGCTCGCCCCGGATCGAATTACCCGAACCGGGTTTTTCTTCCATCTGGAGCTTGAATATCTCACCCGCAGCTTCAAGCTCGACCGTCATGCCTTCGATCGACTTGATCGTGAAGCTCTGAAACTTCTGGCCGACCTGAACAAACTGCCCGTTGATGACGGCGATTGATCCGGCGCGGCCCTTCATCACTGTCTGGAGTTTGAGCTCCTGTGCTTCAGCGGCGAGCTTTTTACGCGCACCGTTTTCACGCACCGGGGCTGCGGTCTGCTGATTGGCAGCCGCTTCAGGTTCCCGTGCCTGCTCCATAGCAAAGGGATTTTTCTTAACGTAGTCGATAGGAACCTGACGCTGACTCGGATCACTGGCGAACATCGCGATGATCGAGTTGGTGTCCTTGAAAAGCGCGTTGAGGTTGTTCTTTGCAAGGGGATCATCGGGAGCGAGGCCGGCAGGCTGCGCGAGCTTCGCCAATGCCTGCTCGATCTTCGCTTCGACCTCTTTGGCGTTGGCGTTGTTCACATTCCCCTGGCTGAAGCGCATGAGGTATAGCCCGCCGCTGGCGACGATCAGAACACCCAGCAGCAGCAGCGTGCCGTGACTGATCGACCGCTTCGGCTTGGTCTCGAAGTCAAGATCGCTGGCTTCGGGCAGACCTTCCGGGCCGACGATACCACCCATGAGGGACATCTGCCTGGCCTCTTCCGCTGGTGCGGCTTCGCCTGACTCGTTCAAGTTTTCATCGCTGGTATTGAGCTTCACAACCGGCCCTTTCCTGGATCGTCACCGCGGTTCTGTGCTTCAAAGAAGATGCTGAGCACAAAATCAGCCTGCATCTGCCCCTCCTGTGGAGGAATCTTTTTGACCGTCATTTGCGGCATCCGTGTGATGCGCTTGAGCTTTTCAAGGTCGAGCAGGAAGCTGTAAAAGCCATCGAAGTCGCCGAGTATCGTCAGACGAATCGGCAGCTCCGAGTAGCCGGCGGCGGGCACCGGCTTATCCGTGCGGATGCTCTTGGGTGTCAGATTGTGACGCGCTGCGAGTTCCCACACCTGTTTGAGGATCACTTCCACCTCACGTTCAGCGGGCAACTTCTGCTCAAAGACTTGAATGGCTTCGCTGAGCTTGTCAATCTCCACGCCCAGATCAGCAATGTTCCGTGTCGCAGCTTCAAGCTGTTCGAGCTTGGCCTGCTTCTGTTTCACCTCACGGCGAGCCTCGTTGATCTGCTTGTTACGCGGCTCAAAGACAAAGAAATAGGATGCTGCGGGCAGAGCCAGCAGCACCAGCAGAAAGAGCATTTCTCGCATTCCGAATCGCATGGCTTTGGTCCTTTGTGTGATCCCAGAACGACAGCACCGCCGCGAATACCGTCTCTCAGTCGGAGATCTGCACACCCAACGGGAGCGTTGGCGTGGGCTTGGCGAGTTTGCCCGATTCATCCACCACGATGGTGTCACCCAACGGGTCGCGCTGCTTGGCGTCACGCTTAACCATCATGGGCTGGATCTTCTGGAGATCGATCCCCTGATTGATCTTCAATTCCACGCGGAACTTCCGCATGGTTTCGTCTTCAACTTTCACTTCCTCGCTGTAAGCAAGGTTCAGGTCGATAAAGAGCGGCGAGCGACCCAGCGCTGACATGAATTGCGCCACCTGCACATCCGTCGGCGCGACACCGATGAGACTCAGCGTCACTTCCGTCTGCTTCACCTCCGGCTGAGGATGAGCTTTTTTCGCGGCTTCCGCCTTCTTTTCCTCGCGGGCTTTTTCCATCGAAGTCGCCGGCTGAGCATCGACCCGCACGACCTTGGTCTCAAAGCTCGCCTCGATCAGGCTCACGTTCGAGGGCATGTTGTTAATCAGTTCCGAGAAAATAAGCGTTCGCGGTACGCGCTCGAGCAGACTCGAAGTCACACGGGCCTTCTGAATCATCTCCTCTTTGCGCTGCCGAAGCTGATCGAGTTGTTCAAGCCGCTTGGCGGCTGTCTCGAAACGGCTGTTGACCTGCGCCTGGAGTGACTGCACCTCGGTGCGCTGACGGTTGGTCACGTAATAGGCTGCCACCACAGCACCCATGACCAGCACGAACATCGTCAAGCTGAAGATATTCGTGCGCTGTTGCGCCTTGCGCTCGAGGTAATCTTCGGGAAGGAAACTGGAGTTCGCCATATACAGGCTCCGGAATCATGAGAGCGGCAGTCGAGGAATAGTTCTGCCGCGATTGTTCTTCACCCTTTATTGCCGGGTTCTTCACTGAGGCACAGCCCCAGCGGTACAGCCCATCCCGGTTGAGGTTGATTGATGTCCACCCCTTTGCCCGGACCGGCCTGATTAACACGCAGCAGTCGAGCTAATGGATCACCCAGTTGTGCGCCGATGCGCAGTGACCTGGCGATTTTCTGACAGGTACCCACATGCCGGGCTTCACCGCCAAGAAAGACGAGTTTCTCAATGGTGCGGCCGGGGAACAGACTCTGGTGATACCGCACACAGAGTTGAAGCTCATCAATGAGGCAATCAAGTGTGTCGCTGGCAACGTCTGCTTGCGCAGCCGGTGCGGATCGCGGAGCGGGTGCCGCATCGGGTAAAGCGCCTGACGCCTTTCGCTCAGCAGCGATCTGGGTGTCGATGAGGGCAAACGCACCACCCGTCGGATCACCGCCACCGACAGCCACTGGTTCGGGCACAGGCTGTGCAGCAGGCAACGCTTTACCGCCCGCCTCGTTGTACCTCGCTGCGCGAGCGTCCATGAAACTTGTGTTGTCACGTTTGGCGCGTTCGCGGGTGAGGTGATCGCCCGCAGCGTGAATGGTCTTGGCGAATACCATCTGTCCGCCGTGCGCGATGATGACTTTGGTCGCCGCCCCGCCGATGTCGATGAAACACGTCGTGCGTTCCTCAGCACGATTGGCCGCGTAAAGGTGGCCGAATGCTTTGAGGATTGCCAGCGGCTCACAGGTCATGCTGACGACATCGAGTTTTGCCCGCTGGGCACTCTCAACATGTCGCATGACAGCATCACGGCTGGCTGCAAAGCAGATGACTTCCTGCTTAGGGGAGCCGTCACGCACAACCTGGCAGACATCAAAATGACGGATGACCATGCGAGACGGATCGACATTGAGCCGTTGCCGAAGCTGAAGGCCAATCTGAGCATCGAAGTCTTCGTGTTCGACTCGCGCAATCTGAAGATGGGTCGCCAGCGTGTGATACGCGGGGATCGAGAGGATCGCCCGATTACCTTTGAACGGCTGGGACTTGAGCAGTGACTTGAGAGCTTCGACAAAGAATGCGTAACGTGCTGTCGGGTCCAGTCTCGCGTGCTCAGGGATTTCCGCACTGGCCGCGGTAATGACCTGCGGCGGATCGCTGGGAATGACCTGAAGCAGTTTGATCGAGTCTGCGCCGAAATCCACCGCGATCGGCGAGTAGCGGGTTTTGCTCCATCCAAATGCCATTGACAATGCCACCTCCGTGCCGCTGCAAGTGCTCCGGGGCACCGCACACGCACCGCGTCCGGGTTGGGCCTCTACACAGCCTGCTGTGGAACATCGACGATTACACGGGCTTGGTTTAGAGAGAGGCGGCGAATCCTGAAATTACTTTTGGATCGGTTATGCCAAATGAAACACTGATATGACGTCAAAAATTCAGGATATTTTGGGGGCTAAAAAACCCCAGGCAGTGTCGGGGGAGTTGCTGCCTGGGGCGAGTTCTCGGGCTGAGTCGGGGGGAGAATTCAACCCGAGATTGGGGGTCATATTGGAATATTCCTGAGGCGATTGGCGGGGCACAGATCTCAAACTAGTCGCCCCAGGATTTATTGGCGGCTAATGTTAGCCGGACTGCCTACGACTAATCAAGGCTTTCTGATGCGTTTGCCGCACTATTTTCAACTATTTTTGGGTAGTCCTCTGTCCAGGTGAGGCTCCGCCGACCTGTCGGCTACCATACCGGCCATGCATGACTTGACTCCCAGTCGAATTGTCACGGAGCTTGACCGTTACATCATCGGCCAGGCCGCAGCCAAGCGGGCCGTCGCCGTCGCCATTCGTAACCGCTGGCGGCGACGACAGCTCGGCGCATCCATGGCTCGTGAGATTTACCCCAAAAACATCATCCTCATCGGCCCCACCGGGGTGGGTAAAACCGAAATCGCCCGACGCATGGCCCAGCTTACCGGTGCCCCCTTCCTTAAGGTTGAAGCCAGCAAGTTCACCGAGGTGGGATACCACGGACGGGATGTCGAATCCATGGTCCGCGATCTACTCGAACAGGGCATCGCCATGGTTCGCGCTGAGCAAAGCAAGCTCGTCGCTCAGCGAGCTCAGCAGGCAGTCCGCGATCGAATCCTCGATTTGCTGTTACCGCTGGGTACTTCGGATTCCGATGATGCCGTCCCATCCCCCGCCCGTCAGCGACTGGCGGAACAGCTCGATGCCGGCTCACTGGAAACACGTCAGATCGAGTTGACAATTACTCGCCGCTCCTCGCCATCGGCCATGTTCGCAAACATGGGTCTCGATCAGATGGACCCGGAGATGGCTAACGTCTTTGACCGGCTTATGCCCGAACAGGTTAAACGTCGGCGTGTGACCATCGCTGAAGCCCGACGTATTCTCGCAGAACAGGAAACCGAAAAACTTGTCGATCAGGAAAAGCTCATCGCCGAGGCCATCACCCGCACCGAACAGGATGGCATCATCTTCCTCGACGAGATCGACAAGATCGCGGCTCCGTCAGGGAAAGCCAACAACGGCGGCGGGCCGGATGTCTCCCGGCAAGGTGTGCAGCGCGACCTGCTGCCGATCGTCGAAGGCTCCGCAGTCAGCACTCGTCACGGCGTGGTGAACACGGACCACATCCTTTTCATCGCGGCTGGTGCTTTTCACATGGCGGCTGTCAGTGATCTAATGCCCGAACTTCAGGGACGCTTTCCTGTCCGTGTCGAGCTTTCCGCACTTGGGCGCGACGAGTTCGTCCGCATCCTCACGGAACCCGGCAATGCTCTGACACGCCAACAACAATCGCTGCTGGCGGTCGAGGGGATCGATGTCGAGTTTGAACCGCGAGCGATCGAAGCCATGGCGGATCTGGCTGCGAAAGCCAATTCCAAACTCGAAAACATTGGCGCCCGTCGGTTGATGACCATCGTCGAAAAGCTCTTTGAGCAGGTGAACTTTGAAGCACCCGAAATGGCTGCACGCGGCGAGACCAGACTCGTAGTCACGCCGGACATGGTCTCCCGTCATGTCGGCTCGTATCTGAAGGATCAGGGGGTGAGCCGTTTTGCTCTCTAAACGGCTGGCTCACTTACCCCGAAGCGATCAAGAAGATTGCGTAAGCGTTTGGATGACTACACCGATATAATAATAAATGTTCGTTTGCCGCAGATTTTCAGGACTCGCTTCCATGCGATCATTTGTCATCGACCAATACGATCCGGTTGCAGGAGACAAGGCTCCGCTGTGCGGCAACAAGTCGTGTGGAAGACCAAGCTCGACAGCGAGGCGCAGCTCCGCTGGCAACCCGCGCGTAAGCGGATTCACGCTCATTGAGCTGCTTGTAGTCATCTCGATTATCGCATTGCTGATTGCGATGCTTTTACCTGTATTGCGTAACGCCAGGGATGCGGGTAAGCAACTGGTGTGCGCATCGAACATGAGGCAGGTAGCGACGGCAGCACTGGCTTACACCAACGAATACAAAGAACAACTACCGCCGTTCACCGACAACGGCGGTCCGCCATGGTATGCGCGATACATCTACCTGGTGCTCTCGCCGTACGTAGGTTTCGACTGGCAATCCGAATGGGCGACGACCGCCAGATTCCTGGCGTGGCGTAAAGGACGCAACGTCTATTGGTGCCCGGGAATTTCGCCCGATGAGCAGGACTCCCGCTTCCTCGACGGCAGCATCTGGACGTATTACTACTCGACCTATGGCTACAACCTCAACATCTCCCCGGATTACAACGTCAAGTTTCGGAAAATCACCGAATACTCCGGGCATGAATCATCGAGCGTGCTCTTTTACGAATGGCGCATCAAACAACTCAGCGAGGGCGGGGTCTTTTTGTGGGATCCCTACATCTCATCCCCAGTGGTTCAGATGAACCTTTGGTCGCAGTTCATTATTGACAAGCCCGCACACAATGGACGGAACTATTTCAGTTTCATGGACGGCCATGTACAGGGAGTCAAAACCCGTCTCACCTACAGCGACTACATCACCAACGAAATGCGCTGGCTGCCGTAGCGTTTGATCCTCTCTGCATCCGGCGCAGCGGATGCCGGTAATCTGTTAAAACTTCTCCATGTCATCCTCCGCCATCGACTGGCTCATCCTCACCGCCGCGAACGCCGCCCAGGCGCGAGGCTACACCGCGCAGCTACGCCAGAGAGAACAAACCGGAACACTTGGTGCGATCTCGAAATGGAAAGTGATCGCCGACCCGCATGGCCGACGAGTCGGGTCGGGAGGTTCGACGCTCTGGGTGCTCCATGAGGTCGCACAAGCTCTGCTCGGCAACCATCGTAATCCTCGTACACTGACCGACCTCTTCATTGGCAAGCGCATCATCGTCATCCATTCCGGGGGCGACAGTCGGCGACTGGCTGCCTATGCGGCGCAAGGAAAAGTATTCACTCCCCTGCCCTGTGAGGTGGAAGGCCAGCCTGCGACACTCTTTGACCTCATCGTTAAAAATCTCGCCTCGTTACCCGTCCCACAACGCGGGCAGGTTTTGCTGGCCGCAGGCGATGTGCTGCTGACTTTCGATCCGTTCGCGGTGCGATTCGACCTGCCCGGCGTGGTGGGTGTCGCTTATCCCGGCCCGATCGAGCGCGGCAGCAGACATGGCGTTTACGTCGCTGATGCTGACGGTCGTGTCGTTGATTTTCTGCAAAAGCCTGATGCTGCGACTGCGCGATCGCGTGGCGCACTTGATAGCGTTGGTCGCCTGCTCGTGGATACCGGGCTGGTAAGCCTTGATCCCCAAACGACCGCTCACTGGCTCCGCGCCGCGGGTGTTGTGCTCAAGAGCAGCAAGTCCCCTCAACATCCCAATCAATCTGCTCGCGGACGACGCAAATATCGTCCTCTCCAGCCAACCTCATCAACCGCGAAATCGGATGCACCAAGTCAACTCGTCATTCACCTCGGACTCCTCCGCGACATACTCGATGGACGGACTCCCGCGATCGACCTTTATGAGCAGGTACTCATCGCGATTCCAGCCAGACAGAAACGCAATCTTTATCTCGATTCCGTCTCAAAACCGCTCGACTCCCCTGCTGCGCATCGAGCGCATCAGCAGCGGCTTGCGCGACTGCACCAGCACCTTCACGGCAGGCCGTTTCACGTCAACGTCCTGCCATGGTGCGACTTTTTTCACATCGGTTCGATGCGTGAAATGCTCGCGAACGTCAACGTCCTTGGTCGCACCGCAACTGAGTACGGCTTCCAACATTTCAGCCATGCTGTCGTTGCCGATCGCGCATCACTCGAAGGAGCGTTTGTCTATAACAGCCTGCTGGCCAACCCGCGCACACGCACCGGGCGGAGCGTGCTGCTCGAAGCGGTAGATGCGCAATGTCCGGTCACACTGGCGGGTCGCAATCTCGTTGTGGGATGGCCTGCCGAGGCAAAAACACCGCTGAAATTACCCGAAGGCTGGGGCCTCGTCTGCCTGCCCTTGAGCCGTGGCGCGTCGAATCGCTCCCCTTCATGGGCTGTCGCGCTCATGGGTGTGGATGACGACTTCAAAACGCCTGTTGGTTTTGAGCAAAGTCTCTCGCAACTCGCTGCACAGGCCAATACCGCCACCTTCGGCAACCGTCCTTTATCCGAGTTCATGGCCAGTCACAACCTCACCATCAACGATCTCTGGCCGGGTGAGCCTCAATCACGACGAACGCTCTGGGAGGCCAGGCTCTGGTGCGTCGGTCCGATCGATCAGGTGTTGAAGCAGACACTATGGATGTGCAACAGCCATACAGAGCGATCATCCATGCCGCGAAATTGGCTGCGTGAGCGACGGATGAGCATGGAGGAGTTGATCCGCTGCGTCGATCATGGACGATTGCTCAATCATCGAGCTGATATCCAGCGGAAGGTCGCGCTGGCGCATGTCGGTCGAAGGCTGGTCGAAAATACCATGCTCCCCGCGCAGGACGTACTCAACCTGATACGTGACAAGGGTGAAGCACGATGCGTCCTGACCGAAATCGACTCACTCCTGCGAAATCGGCCAGCGGCGGAGCACGCGCGATTTTTCAAGCTCAGTGAAATGGTGCGTCGGGAATATCCGCGAGCAACCGCCCCGCCTTCACTACGCGGCGATCTTCCTCTTGCTGCGTCAGATGCCATCGCCCGAGCCGTGGCGCAGCACATCGAGTTGCCCCAGCAGCCAAGCAAGGCGGCTATCCTCCCCGATCAAGCGGTATGGGTCACGACACCCGTGCGCATCGATCTTTCCGGCGGCTGGTCCGACACCCCGCCGATCTGTACCGAGCTTGGCGGTGCGGTTGTCAATGCCGCGATTATGCTCAACGGCCAATATCCCGTGCAGGTCATGGCGAAGCTGCGTGAGGAGCCGGCCATCGTGCTTAACAGCATCGATCTGGGGCGGTCAGTTCGTCTCACCGATGCTGCCGCGATCCAGCGGTATCAGGATCCCACCGACTGGGCCGCCTTACCCAAAGCGGCACTCATCCTTGCCGGCATCTGCCCGCGGCAGGGAGGCGACCTCAAACGCTGGCTGAAAAAACTCGGCGGAGGACTTGATATCACTCTTTTCTCCGCACTACCCAAGGGTTCGGGGCTGGGTACCAGCTCCGTCCTCGGCGCAGCCATGCTCGCAGGCCTCGCCCGCGTCGTCGGGGAATCGCTCACCAGCGAACAACTCATCGCCCGCACCAGTCTGCTCGAACAATTCATGACCACTGGCGGCGGGTGGCAGGATCAGGTCGGCGGCATCACGCCCGGCGTCAAGCTGATTCGCACCCATTCAGGAGCCGATCAATCGCCGAGCCTGCACTGGACGGTCTTCGACACTGGCCCAACCAGTCCGTTTCACGGACGGTTGCTGCTTTATTACACCGGCTACCGCCGTCTGGCGCGGAACATCCTGCGCAATGTCGTGGGGCGATACCTCGCACGCGATCCGCAGGCAGTGCGGATCATTCATGAACTGAAGGACGCCGCCGAACAGATGAAGATGGACCTCGATTCACAGAATCTCGAAGCAGTCGGCCGAGGAGTCGAAAGATACTGGGAGCTTAAAAAACGATTAGATCCCGGCTCGACAAATCCGCAGATCGAATCCCTGCTTCGCCCCATTCAGCGTGACCTGATCGGCAAGGTACTGCCGGGAGCAGGCGGCGGCGGCTTTGTCTTCATGGTCGCCAGGGATACGAGTGCCGCCCAGCGCGTGCGCCGTGTGCTTGATGCGACCCCGCCGAATCCACTGGCGCGTTTTTTTGACTTCAATGTCGATGCGCAAGGTCTGCGGGTGACGGTCCTCTGATCTGTCGCTGCTTCAATCCCCCCTCTCGCTGATCGTGACTCATTCTCCTTGTTCAGCAGAGCGTATTGGCAAATAAAAAGGCTCGGCGATTTGGATGCGCCGAGCCTTTGAGAAATTATCTTTTCAACCGATCAGGCTGAGCGACGACGTGTTGCCGCCATCACAGCAGCACCGACGCCGAAGATACCCAGAGCCGCCGTCAGAGGTTCGGGCACAGCATTGCCGGGGGTTTGCCCCTGACGAAGCGTGTTGGGGAACAGACCCGAAGCGGAGTAGGTAGTCGTTCCTGCCGGACCTTCGTAGGCCGTCTCGACGCTGTTAGCGAAGTTCAGATCGACCGACACGTTCTGTTGCGAGGCGTCGAGTTGTACCAGCGTTTCAAGGTTGAGCACCCAATCGAAATCGCCATTGGGGTTGAAGGTCGCAAACACCTTGGTCGGCGTGACCGCATCGACCGCCAGAATGTGCGCCGGATCGATGTCGTAAGGAGTGACCGCCGAGCCGAAGTACCAGTATTCGTTGGCGATGCGGGAAGCGACAAACTGGGCGTTCAGCGCGGTGTATTCCGCGTATGTCCGGGTGCCGAAGTCAAATGTCTCCAACTCGCGGAGGAGGCTAAGCCCACCGGGCTGGAACGCCTGGAAGCTCAGAAATGCAAAGACATTATTTTTGGTCTGCCCTGGGCTGTAATCCACGGGGTCGGGCAAGCCGGCCGGAACATCGGAGATGCCGGTGACCGACATACCAAACTGAACCGTATCGCCCGCAGTCCAAAGGAACGGTGCGTTATTCGAATAGGTGGTGAAACTGTCCGCGAAGCGCACCTGACTGCGCGATGATCCGTTACGGACACCAACAGGCATCACCGCGCTGCCCGCCACATCAGAGCCAAAGGATAAAAATGACCTTGACTTGAGAACTCCGTCAGCCAGTGATGCACGGGCGAAGACGTTGTCAGAGGTTGGTTTGATGGCGTAGCCACCCGACCCGTTGTTGTAGGCGAGATTCTGGCTGCTGCTCGCCGAAAGTTGTAACGCCGCACCCGTCGCGTCAAACGCATCGTCAGGTGTCGGATCAACGATAGACGAGTAGGAGTTGATCGTCGCGGAAGTGAAGGTTTCCACCGAAGGCGACGACGTCGCCCATGACGCCGATGTCAACGATAACCCTACCGTTAAACCCAATGCAATAGCGGATCGCATTCTCTATCCTCCATAAAAGGGATGTTAAACCGTCAAAAGACGAGGCGGCCAATAGACCATCCTGAGGCTGAATTGTCAATCAAATCTATTTTTTCGTTCAAATTCCAGCGACAATACGGCCGCAGTTCTATTAACCACCGCAAGATCATCAGGAATAAACCACCAAACCAATTATCACGATTTGATTCAGCAAACATTACGAAGTTTCGACATCGTTTTTGCGTCCGGAATACCTGTCGAAGAGGCATGACCAGGCAAAAGGCCGTTCCCCCTCAGCCAAGAGTGCAGTCTTTGCACGCACTTTTACTTCTGCCTGTCGAGCAAGCGATAACCAACCGCTTCGGCGACGTGATGAGATTCAATATCTATCCGGTCTTCGAGGTCTGCGATCGTCCGCGCGACGCGACGGACCTTGTCATACGCACGGGCGGAAAGTCCCAGTTCCGTCATCGCCTGCTTGAGTAATTCCTGACCTGATGCGTCAAGCTTGGCGTAGCGGTCCAGTTCCTTGCCCGACAATCCGGAATTGGGGCGGGTCGCGCTGCCGTTTCGTTTTACCTGTGTCTGACGCGCAGCCATCACACGGCTTCTCATCGTCGCTGAGTCTGTGCCTCGCGTTTCGCCCATGAGTTGACGATGCGGCACAGCCGGAACTTCAACGTGAATATCAATGCGGTCAATCAACGGCCCGCTGAGTCGGGCGAGATATTTATCCATTGCCTTCTGCTCGAACGCATCCTGCGGTTTGCCGCCCTTGGGTGTCGGATTCATCGCTGCGACAAGTTGAAACCGAGCTGGAAAGCGGATCGAACTATGCGCCCGCGCGATAGTCACGCAGCCGTCTTCGAGAGGCTGACGGAGCGTCTCAAGCACTGATCGTGGAAACTCCGGCATCTCATCCAGAAAAAGCACGCCATGATGCGACAGGCTCACCTCACCGGGCCGTGGAATGGTTCCGCCTCCTATGACCGCGATGGTGCTGGCGGTGTGGTGCGGGGTGCGTACAGGTCGCTGCACCATCAGCGATTGTCCCTTGGGTACCTGCCCCACGCATGAATAAATCCGCGTGACCTCAAGGGCTTCATCTCGTGAAAGCAACGGCAGGATCCCCGGCAGAGCCTTGGCCATCATGGTCTTGCCGGTGCCTGCCGGGCCGATCATCAAAATATTGTGCGACCCGGCAGCGGCGATCATCATCGCACGCTTCGCTGCCTCCTGACCCCGGATATCAGCAAAATCCACCGGCGTAGGATGGCTCGCAAGCGTAGCCTCGAAATCCACCGGCGGTTGCGGCTCGATCTCGTGCGTACCGTTGAGATAACCCACGACCGACGTGAGTGTGTCAGCGGGAATCACCTCGATGCCGCCGACGGCAGCAGCTTCACTCGCGTTATCCATTGGTACGACGATTCCTCGCATCTCCAGCTTGTGCGCAAGGATCGCCAGGTTAATCACGCCATTGACCGGCCGAAGTCTGCCGTCGAGTGCCAACTCGCCTGCGAAAAGCAATCGCTTATGCGCTTCGGTTTGAATCGCCTGTTCCGCCAGCAACAGTCCGACAGCGATGGGCAGATCGAAACTTGGCCCCTCTTTACGGATGTCCGCCGGCGCAAGGTTCACGAGCATTCGCGTCATGGGAAACGGGAAGCCCGAATTCATGATCGCTGACCGCACACGGTCGAGTGATTCTTTCACCGCGGCGTCAGGCAGACCGACGATGGCCGTTCTGGCGAGACCTCGATCCGCGACATCCACTTCGACTTCACAACGGATCGGATCAATGCCTTGCAGAACAAAGCTGTGGACCTGGGCCAGCATGTGCGAGAGTGTACCCGTATAAAAGTGAAAACTACGCTTGACCTGCTGCGTCCGACTCCGACAGGGATGACGCGCCGTGGTGCGTACCTGACGTCCTCATCATTTCAGATTTACAAAACACTTCTCCGGCTCAACCGTGTGTTTTGCGATGCCGATCTCGACAAGCTGCTTGCTCAACTCGATCCAGCGTTCCTTACTCATCGAACCCAGCCCATGCTCAGCGGTTTCCTGATTTTCAATGAGCGGCTTCTGGGCCTCGGCAGCCTGGGCGAATGTTTTGAGATCCATATTCGGGTTCAGTTTGGCCATCATTTCATTGGCGGGGGCGGGATTATCGAGGTACGCCCGCCACCCCTCCGCCAATGCCGCAGCGAATCTCGCAGCAATCTCGTGATTTTTCTTCAAGAACTCACCACGTGTCACCACCACCGCTGTATATGGATTGAACCCCGTGTCGGCAATGAGAAAGACCTTAGGCTTTGCGCCTTGTTGCTTGGCCGCGACCGGTTCGGAGAAAACAAAGCACTGCTGCACGTATGCGGGATTATTGAGAAACTGCGCCACCCCGCCGTCGTAGGCGATGAAGCGAATCTTGGACACGTCATATTTTTTCTCGAAGTATTTGACATAAGCGATCTCAGGTTGGACCGCGATGTCTCCGCCAGCCGCCAGAAGTTCGGGAATCGATCCGGCGGGATTGCTGTCGTGAACCATGATGCCTTGCGGTGAAGTCTGATAGGTGGCAAAGATCGCTACCAGATCGTCGCCCTGAAGTCGGAAGTTAATCACCTCATCGGCGGCTGCGATGCCCATATCAACACGTCCGCTGGTGACCAATTGCACCGCTGGGACGTTGGGCCCGCCCTGAAGGATCGTCACTTCCAGGCCATACTTTTTGAAGATGCCGGCCCGCTCGGCTTCATAGATCCCGCCAAACTCCGGTTCAGGAAACCAGTTGAGCTGGAGACTGACCTTATCTAACGTCGCAGCCGGAGACGCTGAATCGGTGACGGTAGGCGGCTCCGCGTTGTAATCACAGCCCATCAGCAGCAGGCTGCCTATCAATGAGGCAGCGACGAAGCAATGCTTGAGTAATGTCATGTGAAGTTCCGATTGGGTTGAGGACCGTTTGGATCACGATAGCAGCGGCTATTCCCGCTCCTGTGCCGATGCATGCCAGCGACGCAGCAGAAGATATCCCGTGAGGTTCACGGTTCCAAACAAGACCAGACCGAGCAGGGACGCCATCACCACCGCGGCAAAGAGATAATCAGTGCGAGCCACCCGCGAGCTGCCCAGCACGATCATTCCCAGCCCCGCATCATGCCCAATGAAGCTCGCCACCGATTCACCGACGATCGTACCAATGACCGCCAACCCGGCAGCGATGCGCAAGCCGGTAAAAATACTCGGTAGTGCGGATGGAAGTTTGAGCTTGAAAAGTCGCGCCCAGGGTGAGGCACCGTAGAGTTTGAACATGTCATGCAATGCCGGGTCCACGGAACGCAGGCCGATGAGCGTGTTGGCGATCACGGGGAAAATCGACACCACCAGTGCCAGGACGATTACCGGCAGCTTGCCTGGCCCACACCAGACGAGTACCAGCGGCGCAATGGCGACCAGCGGCACGGTCTGGAGAAAAATGGTGAAGGGATAAAACGCCCTTTCCACCAGACGGCTGCTCGAAAGAAAAATCGCAGCAATCACACCGAGCAATCCTGCCAGCAGAAATCCTGCGATCGCCGCCTGCGCGCTAATCCATGCAGCACGCCATAACGGGGCCTGCGACTCTAAAAAAGCCTGCCACACCCGTAACGGGCCGGGAAGCATCGTCGGAGCGACACCGGACACGCGCACCACGATTTCCCACAGCACGATCGCGCCCAACAATGCAACGGCAGGCGGCAGGATGATCCGGGCTGCCTTCATCAAGCTCCTTCTCGTTCGAGTATTTTGTAAACCTTGGCTGTCCAGCGAGAAAAGGCCTGATCCTCGCGAAGCACATGAGTCCGTTCCCTCGGCAGGTCGAACCGCTCATCAGCCACAATCCGTGCCGGACGCTTTGACAACACAACCGCCCGCTGCGCGAGATACACAGCCTCGGTGATCGAATGCGTGACAAAGAGTACGGTCATATTCAGTCGGTTCCACAGATCACGAAGCTGCTCATCGAGTCGGTGGCGCGTCATTTCATCAAGGGCGGCAAAAGGCTCGTCAAGCAAAAGCAATCGCGGCTGTGTTACTAATGCCCGCGCCAGCGAGACACGCATCTTCATACCGCCGGAGAGTTGAGCGGGATATCGGCGGATCGCTTCGTTGAGACCGACCTCTGCGATCGCGCGTTGTGCGGCAGCTTCGCGCTGCACCTTATCAATACCTTGCAACTCTAATGGCAGCGCGACATTCCCAAGGACGTTACGCCAGGGTAATAATTGTGCATCCTGAAAAACGAATGCGAGGTCCGACCGCCCCGTCGTCGCGTCCATATGTCGGCCACCCAGCGAAACCGTTCCCTTCTGCGGCCGATCCAGACCCGCTACAAGACGGAGCAACGTGGACTTACCACAACCCGAAGGCCCCAGCAATGCCACGAACTCACCGGAGTTGACTTCAAGATTGATGCCCTGAAAAGCCACAGTCTGGTCATCAAACCGCCGCTCGACATCGCGCAGCGTGACGCCGATACCACCCTTATTAGTTATGGACTCGTCCCCGGGCATGTGAGTGATATTGTTGTGAAGCGTCATAAGAACACAACCGACATACCTGACTTACAGCAGAATGTCTTCGTTTCACAAGACTTCCCCACAGCCATCGGGGATTCACCACTTCCGCAGCCTCCGCACTTCATACGTGTGCTCTCCCAGGCCGATACCACGGCGAAGCGTATAGACCGGCAAATGCGGCGGACAGAAAAGACGGAACGGCAGATTCACCTCCCCCAGGCCGCGTGACACCGCCGCAAGCGTGTTTTGATGTCGAAAGATTCCGCTGGTTAAACTCAGCGGCAGATCGGATGAATTGCGCAGCGCGAATCCTCCCGGTAGTCGGCACTGACCGCCATGCGTGTGACCACAGAACATGATGTCAACCCCCAGATCACCCGCGGCAGGCAGGAACGTATGCATATGAGCGAGCATGAGACGCAGCAGCGGTCGCTCCGATGATGATGTGGCCGACTTCGCATGCCAGTCGCAGACCAGGCGGGTCACATCAGTCAGGTGACCGCGATCCATATCCAGGCCGAGCAATTCGATTCCAAGCTCCGGCATCACATGTGATTCATTGACCAGCCATTTGACGGGTAGATTTTTTGCCATTGTTCGGAACTCAAGCGTGTCATGATTTCCGAAGACGCCGTAGATGCCGTGCGGCGGACGCAGGCCGCGGGTAATCTGCTCCATCTGCGTCATGGCGACCTGCTCATCGCCGGAGTAACTCATGTAGTCGCCGGTAAAAAAAATCAGGTCAGGACGACAAAGTGCCAGTTCCTTAATGATCCGCTGATGTCTCTGACGAGGACGCTCGATATGCAGGTCGGTCAGGTGGGCGATGCGCAGACCTTCGAGCGAGGCAGGCAAATTCGAGAAGGCCAGATCGAAATGTTCAATGAGTCGCGGAACGGCGTATTACTCGCGTAATTAAAGGATTCAGAAACAATAGGCCTGACCGTCAGATAACCCCTCGCGGATCAAAACCCCTTGTCAGCATCGACCAAATATCCTAAGTTTATGCAGGGTACAATGGTTACACACCCACGGCGGATACTGGCCCAGTGCCACGGTCGCCGCTAAAAGCCACCCACGCACCGCAAGGAGCAAGTCATGGCAAAGATGTTTTACACAATCGAAGAAACCGCTGAGAAGCTCAAACTCAGCACCGATCAGGTGCGCGAGATGGCGACCTCCGGCAAGCTCCAGCAGTTCCGTGACCGTGACAAACTCATGTTCAAGCGCGAACAGGTGGACAACCTCGCCGGCGGTGAGAGCGACCCTAATGACGAAAGCTCCATCCCCCTGGCCAGTAGCGGCGACACCGATGCCATCAGCCTCACCGATGAAAAACCTCCTCGCAAGGAAGACCCGCGACAGGCGACCGGCGTGAGCGTGTTCGATTCCAGCGAAGTGGAACATGCCGACCCGATGGCACAGACGCAGGTCACAACTCCGATCGCGGATCAGGAGCAACTCGCGCTGGAGAGCGTCGGCTCAGGCAGCGGTCTGCTCGATCTGACCCGCGAGAGCGACGACACCAGTCTCGGCGCTGAACTGCTGGATGAAATCTATCCGGGCGGCGAAGGCGGCGGCGCAGCCAAGGGTGCTTCGGTACCCGGGTCATCAGGTGTATTCGACGGCGCGATCGCGCTGGAATCCGGTGCCAGCGGTTTGGAAAACCTGCAACCCAACGACACTGCTCAGGTCGCCATGGTGAACATGACGCCTGAAGAAGAGGTGTACGATCCAGCAGGCAGCGGCATGACTACCGGCGCACTGCTGGTGGCCACTTTCATTTTGATCGTCGGACTCTTCCTGGCATCTTCGGCGGTTGTCGATGTACCCAGCAAGATCACCGCGGCAATGGCTGGAGCCAACGTCCTGGTGTATGCCGGCATCGCGATCGTGGTAGCACTGGTCTTCGCGGCAGCGGGCTTCTTCATCGGCAAGACGCAAAAGTAAGAACTTCACCTGCCGGTTCAGAATTTATCCGCCAACCTATTTCGCTTCGATCAGGTGATAGGCAAAGGCATCCGTAAGCGCCTGCCACGCAGCGTCCACGATATTCTCATTGACACCGATCGTCGTGAAATAATCCGCCGGAACTACCTGGCCGTTTTTTCGCACGGCAAACTCGATAATGACGCGCACCTTCGCTGCTGACTCGGCAGTCGGGTTTACCACGCGAACCTTAAAGTCGCGTAGGTGGACCAACTTGAGCTGCGGGTAATGCGGCTCCAGACATCGTCGCAGCGCACCATCCAGAGCGTTGACCGGTCCGTCCCCTTCCGCCACCTGATGTTCGATCTTGCCGTTGACTTCCAGCTTCACCGTGCTTTCGGTCGTCGGATTTCCGCCGTCACTCTTGGCGATTACACATCGGTATTGATGCAGCTTCCAGAAGGCGGGCCGCTTACCGAGTTCCTCATATAGAAGCAGCTCGAAACTCGCGCGTGCTGCCTCGAATTGATAACCCTGATGCTCAAGATCCTGCACACGCTGGAGCACTTTACGCTGGACAGCCTTGTCGTCTTCGATGGAAAACTTTTTCCCCAGCGTCGCCACGATATTGCTTGCACCGGAAAGCTCACTGACGAGCACCCGTCGAGAATTGCCAACCTTTTCAGGCGGTACGTGCTCATAGCTGTGCGCCAATCGCTGCACTGCGTGGACGTGCATTCCGCCCTTGTGCGCAAAGGCAGCACTACCGACGAACGGTTGATACGGCACCAGACTGAGGTTGGCCAGTTCGTAAACAAACCGGCTCGTATCTGTGAGTCGTTCGAGCGACTGCCCATGAAGGCACCTGTAGCGGTCGTGAAGTTTGAGATTGATGTTGGCGATGACGGTAGTCAGATCCACGTTGCCGCAGCGTTCACCGATGCCATTGATAGTTCCCTGAACCTGGACACAGCCGGCTTCGACCGCAGCTAGTGAGTTGGCAACAGCAAGCCCCGAATCGTTGTGACAATGGATGCCCAGCCTCGTATGTCGGGCCTCCGGGTTTGTCTTAAGAAATTTCTCAACTTCCGAGACAGCTTTCGCGATCCACGAAGGAAGCGATCCGCCGTTGGTGTCACAGAGGACGATTCGAGAAGCACCCCCTTCGAGCGCAGCCGCGAGAGTCTGCAAGGCGTATTCACGATTAGCGCGGAATCCGTCGAAAAAGTGTTCCGCATCGTAAAAAACCTCACGACCAGCGCTCTTACAAAACGCCAGCGATTCCCGGATCATGGCAAGGTTTTCATCACGGGTGATGCGCAATATTTCATCCACGTGCAGATCCCACGTCTTGCCGACAATGGTGACCACGGGAGATTTCGCATCAACCAGAGCCTTCATTCCCGGATCATCATCGGGCGAGATACCCTTTCGGCGTGTCATGCCAAAGGCACAGATTTTCGCGCAGGAAAAAGTAAGCTTCCGCACCTCGTCAAAAAAAGCTGCGTCTTTGGGGTTCGACAAGGGATAGCCGCCCTCGATGTAGTCCACTCCCAGAGCGTCGAGATGCTGAGCGATCTTGAGCTTATCCACCAGACTCAGGGCAACGCCTTCACCCTGCGTACCGTCGCGTAGAGTCGTGTCATAGATCTCGATGTGACGGGGCGGAGCGGCTTCGGCAGTCATGGGGGAATGCTCAGGCTGCGTTTTCGAGGTCGTCATAAAAACTCCTTCATCATGCTTCACTGATACTCGCCGAATTGTTTGAATCGTGAAATTGTCAGCAAGAATAAAAAAACCCTGCCAAGGCAGGGTCTAGTGTCGATCAAATGCGATCACAGGCCCTGCCGGTCAAGGGTTGCTCCCAATAATCATGATGGTAATCAGGGCCAAGTTCACGGGGATATTGTACCCGCCCCGGCCGGCGGAGCAAAGCAGCGGCGCATTAAGGCCGTCCGTCAGGCTGGCGATGGTGCAAAAGCAACGGATCACTTTTGCGTCGGGTATCGCTTTTCCTACAATGCCCACTCGCACTGGTCTGCCGCGCCGATCGGGAATGATCGGCGTCCCTAAGCGAGGATCGCATGCCCGTACCGACGGAAACGTTTTGGAATATTAAGAAGCTCAACATCGTGTTTGCCGTGACGGCAGTGTTGCTCCTGGGCTCGATGCTCTGGATGCTCAAAGCCGACCACGAAAAGCCTTGGCGTGGTTATCAGGACGACGCCAAAACGTGGGAAGTCGCAATGAACCGCGACGCCGCGAAGAACGCGATGAACGCCGACCAGAAGGCGGAACTCGCCGAGCGCAAGCACGAGCTGGCGTTGTTACAGGCACAGAAGCCGGACGAGGAGCTAACACAGCTTCAGAAAGATCTGGATACTCAGGAACGGGATAAAGCCACGCTAGACCTGCCCATGCGCAAGGACAAAGGCGAGCTGACTCCCCTGACTCAGGTCTATGAGAAAGCGCGGCTTGCTTACGGCGAAGACTCTCCCCAATCCAAAGATGCCTTCAAAGCCCTTCAGAAAAAGCAGAGTGAGTACGACCAGAAGTTTGCGAGGATGTCCGAGATTGATCTGGCAATCGAAGAACTGAGCCAGAAGATCGCAAACAAGCAGTCGGAAATCGCATCAAATAAAAAACGTATCGATGACCTGGAGCGAACAACCACCACTCTTCAGGAAAAAATCGACAAGCTAGAGCCGGACACGCTCGGTAAAAAGTTCACGGAAAAATTTCGAAACGCGCCGCTGTCCGACTGGTTCAATCCTGACCAGAAGGTCCAGCAGGTCGTCGTTCCTGACGTGCGTACTGACCTGAACTTCCTCACGGTCGAGACGATCGATCGATGCCAGACCTGCCACGTCAACATCGACAATCCCAAGTTCGAGGAATCGACGCTGATCGGATTTGTCGAACGTCAGCTGGCGATCAGCGGCGGTCAGGCGGTGAACGAACTCGACCAGCCGCTGGTGATGACCGGTTTCTGGAAGCGTGCGATTGACGTGCTCGGAGAGCAGGCGCAGACCAAAGCTAAAGCAGCACGGGAAAAGGCACTGACCGCGATCAACGATTTGCTGTCCGCGCAGGGTGGGAAAGCCATCGACGACGCAGGCCTGGATGCCTTTGTTGAAAATTCAGGACAGGCAGCACTTGGCGCCCAACCGGTGCCCGGCAGCGAACCACGCCTGCCTGAGAATGCCACGGATGCTCAAAAGGCGGAACACCAGAAGGCTCACGCCGAGTGGGAAAGCCGAAATAAGGCACTTGCTGCGTGGAATACTGCACGAGATCAATTCCGTGCCCGCCAGCGTCAGGCCGTTCTCTATATAGAGGACCTCAAGCGGATCGTCCGCGAGGAAGCGGGAGCGGAGCAATCCAAGGAAGTTCGTGGGTTGTACCGCCACGCATTGGTTGACGCCTATAACGTGCAGCGGAAAAAGGCTGGCTTATCACCCGTCAGTGCCAGCTCGGTGTTGCTGGCTCACCCACGGCTTGATCTCTATGCCGAAGCTGAATCAAAGCACCCGATGAAGACGATGGGTTGCACCGTCTGCCATGAAGGGTCGGGACAGGAGACGCAATTCGAGCATACCGCCCATTCGCCACGCGACATCTGGGTGGATGCAACAACCGGTGCGCCGGTCCCCGCATTCCTGCTCAAGAGCGACAAACACGCGCCAGGCAACGGAAAGGACGACGCCAAAGTTGCCGACCACGGCACTGCAACGGTAACGCTGGCGTCCGCGAAAGCTGGTGAGACTCACGACAACATCGCGGCATCTCAGCAGGACGCGCATGCTGGTGGTAACGGATCGTCTGGTCACGGCGTCTCCACTCATCAGGACATCAAGCTCACCGACCCGAATAATCCGGCTCCCTTTGCACCCGAGGAGCCGCACCACGACAGCGAAGCGATCTACACAAGCATCGCCACCGACGCATCAGGCACCCGACAGGCGATCACGCAGGAGGAATACTGGACTCGCAAGTACGGCTGGGCAGAGGTCCATTACATGCACTGGGAAAAGCCGATGAACACGCTCGACTACATCGAGTCGAGCTGCTCACGCTGCCACAGTGAGGTCTTTGATATTCGTGACGACGCGCCCCGGCTCTTTGAAGGACGCAGACTCTTTGCACAACTTGGCTGCGCCAACTGCCACCTTGTCGAGCAGATCGGACATTCACTCGATCTGAAGAAAGTCGGGCCGAGCCTCGCGCATTTGCACGACAAACTTTCGCCGGAGATGACCGCCAGTTGGATCTGGTCACCTCGCGCATTTCGCCCGATGACGCGGATGCCGCATTTCTTTATGCTTGAGAACAATTCAAGCCCGATCGACATCCTGCGCACGCGAACAGAAGTCGCAGCGATTACCTACTACCTCCTCAATGAACCGCTGGGCTATGAGACGACACTGCATGACTTGCAGAAAAAGAAGCAGCAGTTGCAAGCTGAGCTTTCTCAGCCGATGGATGAAGGCACGCGCAAGCTCAAGCTCGGCGATGCAGCCAAGCTTAACGACGAGCTGAAGGAAACCGCTCATCTTGTGGCGCTGAATACCTACAACCCCGAAAAACCACCGGCGACCGAAGGCGACGTGGCAAAAGGCCGTGAGCTGTTCACCAGCGTCGGGTGCATGGCGTGCCACACCAATATGGCGGAGCAAGGCGAGACGATGATCGTCGAAGATCTCGTCAAGCGCAGCGGCTTAGGCGTGAAGGAAGCAAAGTCAAAATACACCTCGATGAGCTATAACCAGCGACACTGGTACGCGCTGGAGCATCTAAGCGAAAAGCTTATGCTCGTCGGGCCGGAGCTTTCAGGTGTCGGCACCAAGCTCAAAGCTGGACGAACCAGCGAGCAGGCTCGCGCATGGACCTACGACTGGGTACGGAATCCGCGTCACTACTCGTCCTACACGATCATGCCCAGCTTCCGCCTGTCGGAAGAAGAGGCAAATGATCTGACGGCCTATCTGCTCTCGCTGGAGAGACCTGACTACAAGCCGGAAAACTTCCTGGCTTTGGACGATTCGGGAAAGACGATGCTCACGGAGCTGGTTGCCGGCCTCAAATCAGGGCAGGTAACGACCGCGTATGCCCGTGATATTCTCGCAGGCAAAGTCGCTGACCCTGCCGTCCCCAACAGCACAGCTCATGCATGGAGCGATGAGGAAAAGCTTCACTTCCTTGGCAAGAAGATGATCACCCATTACGGGTGTAACAGTTGCCACCAGATCAATGGGCTGGAGAACGCAACCTCACCCTGCGCTCAGCTGGATGATTGGGGTGTCAAAGATCCTCATAAGCTCGACTTCGGCTATTTCGACCACGCATTCGACCAGCAGCGGGAGAAACCGCAGCCAGTCTGGAAGGTGGATCATGAAGGTCTCGGCTCCGATGCGCCGCAGATTTCGTACCACGACACGCAAGGACCAGAAGCCAGGATCCACCTCAAGGAGCTGGCGTGGGAGCACATGCAACTGGAGCGGCGGCCGTGGCTCTATAACAAGCTTCACAACACACGTGTTTATGACCGGGGTCGTGAATCGCTCGAAAGCCGTTTCCCCACCGTAGATGCTGCGGTTGCTGCCATGAAGAAAGGCGAAACCGACACGGTCGGCAAGCCCTATGACAAGATCAAGATGCCCAAGTTCTTCCTCAAGGATGAGGAAGTGCGTTCGCTGGTGACGTTCGTCACCAGTTTGCGCAAGCCTTTGGTATCCGACGCCATCGCAAAGAAGACCTATTCCGACGCCAAGATGCGGGTCGCCAGAGGCCGCCAGCTTGCGACGTTGTACAACTGCTATGGCTGTCACGAAATCGACGGCAACGCCATTCACATTCAGGACCTCTTGCCCATCCACAATGCCGACGGCACGGTGGATCTGACCAAGATGACCGACTTCGCCCCGCCGCGTTTGGTGGGTGAAGGTGCGAGAACTCAGCCGGAGTGGCTGCACAAGTTCCTGCTCAACGTCCATCTGATCCGTCCGTGGCTGAAAGTCCGCATGCCCAGCTTTGCACTGCACGACACCAGTGTCGGGTTGACGGCCACCGCGACATCACCGAGTGCCAAAGATCATGCGGCCTACCTGGTGGAGTATTTCGGAGGAGACTCTGAAATGCTCGGTGCCCGTATCGCGGCTTTGACCGCGCCTATCGAGGCATATCAACGCACCAATCCGAACTCTGATTGGTTTGCAGAGGACTCGCTGGCTCCGGCTGTCAAGCGGCTCGAACACCTGGCGCTCGAAGCGAGGTTGGCGAAACCCGCCGACTTCGATGAACGCTTATCGACCCTTGAAGATCGACGGGTGAAGTGGAAGACGTTGATGTACGCCTTCAACTTCCTGCGCAATACGTATCAGACTTCTTATCCGTTCCCTGGCGGCCCGCCTCCAAGCCCGACGCCAGATAGTTTCGAACGAGGCAGGCAGCTATTCGTCGCGTTGAACTGCCAGCTTTGTCACACGCTGGGTGATCCCGATGTGCTGGCAAAACTTGCGAAGTTGAACGCAGCATCCGCTCCGCCTGTGCCGACCGAGGAAGAAGAAGATCCCTACGGCGACTCAGGTGACAGCGGCGGATCAAAGGCGGCAGATCAGGGTGAGGAGGAAGACCCCTACGGCGACGACTCCTCGAGCAGCGAGGAACTAACACCCTACCTCAAGCTCTCCTCTCCCGAAGTGCCCACGGGACTCTACGCGCCCAACCTCATCGCGGTATCGCAACGCCTGCAATACAACTGGGTCTATCACTGGGTCCAGATACCACAATTCCTCATGCCCGGCACACGTATGTTGACCTTCTTCCCGGCGATTGATCCGATCTCCGGCAAGTTCTACGCGGCTGGTGAGCCGTCGTCGTATTTCCTCACGCAGCCGGAGGAAGCTAAGGAAAAGGCCCACGCACTGTTTGGCTCCACCGGCGATGAGCAGATCCGTCTCGTGCTCGACTTTGTGTATCAGGCGAGTCGGCAAAATTACACACCGGGCAGCGAACAGCTTTACGGAGCACCGCCAAAGGCGGATGAGGTGCTGCCTCCGTATAAGGATGTCGCGCCGGCACAGGGACCAAATCGCGAAGCAACGCCGATCATAATCCCGCCACAGAACGAGCAGACCGTGTCCGCGCCTGAGCCGACACCTGCTCAACCCAAGGCTGAGACACCTGCGCCAAGTCCTGCTTCGACTCCTGAAACCAAGACACCAGCCGTCCTCCAAAAGGAGGCCGCGACGTCTTCGATCGAACTCAATGAAGGCTCCGTGCCGTTCAAAGGTACGCGCGTCGTTGGCGTAATCTCAGCGGAGGGCCGCCAGCCTCCCCGTAAAAGACTTATCGTTACCGATGCCGCATGCGCCAAGATACATGGCAGCATTCTGACCGAGGACATCATTATCAATCCTGACAAGACTCTCCGTAATGCGGTGGTTTATGTGAAGGATGGCCTGCCTGCCGGTGCGAAGTTTGAGCCGGTCGGCTCGCCGGAGATGGATCAGGTGGGCTGCCAGTACCTGCCCCATGTGCAGGTGGTGATGGTGAACCAACCGCTGTTGGTTAAGAACGGAGACAATACACTCCACAATGTCCATACCAAGCCCAAGCTCAATAAGGAAATGAACATTCCGCAGACTGCTGGTGTCAGTGAAAAGCTCAAATTCACCAAGGCTGAAAACTCGATCCCCATCGGCTGCGATGTCCACCCCTGGATGAATGCCTGGGTCCATGTTTTCCCTCACCCCTTCGCGGCGGTGACAGACATGGAAGGCCGGTACGAAATCAAGGGGCTGCCTCCGGGGAAATACACGCTAGGCGTCATCCATGACGATAAGCGTGTAGCTCCGACTACGATTGAAGTAACCGTAGCCGCGGATCAATCGGTTCGTGCCGACGCGACGATGACGGTGAAATAATTTTGTGAACCAGCTTTGATTTGCAGTCCGCCCGTTGAGCGAGAGGAACATTTGCCCTAAAATAGTAACCCTTCACGTTTCAGGTGCAGGCCAGGATGCCTGCCCGCGTGGAAGCGACCGATTGTGGATGCTAAGATTGCTTTCCTACAGTCGCGACGTGTGTCGCCCCTGGCTGAATCCCGACGTCGAAAACTCAAAGTAAACCGACTGGACGTCCGGACCTTGAATCTCGTTTTGATTAAGAAGGAGTTTCACCATGAAGAAAATGAGTATCAATCTAGGAATTGCTGCCGTCTGCGGAGCACTGGCATTTGGTTCGTGGATCAGCCCGGTCCACGCCGAGGAAGCCGCCGCTGAACACCAGTTGAAGATCAATGTCGGCGGAGCGGAAGGTGCCGGCGGTACGATCAAGGGCTATGCCAAGTTCAATGGCGAACAAAAAAAGCGTCCGATCCTGCGATCCTTCAATGCTACGACTGACAAGGCTTGCGCCGCTGCTCACAAAGATGCGGCCCCACTGTCCGAAAACTTCGTCTGGGGTGACAACAACACCCTTCAGAACGTCCTGGTTTATGTCAGCAAGGGTGTGGACAACAGCAAAACCTACAAGCCTCTGAACGCCAAGCCGGAACTGGATCAGGTTGGCTGCCTCTACACGCCGCATGTTCTGGGTATCGTTAAGGATCAGGATCTGCTGGTCAAAAACAGCGACAACACCCTCCACAACGTCCACGCCAAACCGACCGCCAACAAGGAATTCAACTCTCCCACCACGGCGGGTGCTTCGACCAACATCAAGTTCGTCAAGCCTGAGCACGCCATCCCTGTCGGCTGCGATGTCCACCCATGGATGATTGCGTATGTCCATGTGCTCGACAATCCGTTCTTCGCGGTCACACAGCAGGACGGCAGCTTTGAAATCAAGGGACTTCCGGCTGGTGAATATGAACTGACCTTCTGGCACGAAAACGACAAGTTCACGCCCGACCACAAAACCTTGACGGTCAAGGTTGAGGAAGGCAAGACTACCGAGGCTGATGTGACCTACAGCCCGCCAGCTCCGAAAAAGTAATTTTCCCGGGGCGGTCGTTAGCGCGGCCGCCCCGATTTTCACAATCGGATCAGGTTAAGTTTTCAGTGTGATTGACCGGCGCGTGGCAGATTCAATTTCCAAGGGGCACGCCGTCAGCCACTTCGTCCTTCGCCCGAAGAAGAGTGCGGCACATCTTTAAGACGCCGCAAATATGTGTATCCGCGATTCGCTCGGATCGGCTTGGCCGTTACGGGCATACTTGGCCTACCCAAGGCCATCCAAGGAGCAGGCTTTGCGACCTCCCCGCAAGACTCGGATCAGCCTCATTTCCACCACAATCACAGTACTCCTGACCGCGCTTTCGCTGGCATCGCCCGCGTTGGCGGAGAGCCAGGAGTCTTCGGGTATCAAGCATTATTGGCTGCCCGAAGGAGTTTCGACTTTCAGTCATACGGTGGACCATCTTTTTTATTACTGCCTCTACCTGACCGTGGCGATCAATATCGCGGTCTTCATTGCGTTCTTTGTTTTCCTTTACCGATACCGGCACCGCGATGGAAGACATGCAACTTTCATCCACGGCAACAACAAGCTCGAGACAGTCTGGACGCTGATCCCGACAATCATCCTCGCGCTGACGGCGGTATTCAGCCAGGCGAGCTGGTCAAACATCAAAAATCCGCCCGCCAAGATGGTCAACGATCCCAAGACGATTCAGATGGGCATCATCGCCCAGCAGTTTGCATGGAACTTCCATTACCCCGGCAAGGACGGCAAGCTCGGCCGCACCCTCCCTTCACTGCGCAAGCCCAAGGGAACGCCGGAAGAAGTTGTCGGCCTCGATCGCTCTGATGAAGCAGCCAAGGACGATTACGTCCTACCGTTGCTGGTGATCCCCGTCGGGCGATCGGTCAACTGCACACTCACCAGCATCGACGTTATTCACAGCTTCTTTCTCCCAAACTTCCGGATCAAACAGGATGCGGTCCCCGGCATGAATGGCAAGCTCTGGTTTCAGTCGGAGAAGACCAGTGGTGAAATCATTGGCCGTAATCCCGACGATCCCCCTCTTCAGCTCGACGATTCCGCCAGCGGCTCTCGCGTGAAGATTTCCGACAACAAGCCTTTCGACGTGGTCTGTGCCGAACTCTGTGGGCAAGGTCACTTCAAGATGAAAGGCACGATGTACGTCGTCGGCGAAGCCGAGTACGCCGAGTTCACCAAGATCAACGACGCCAATGTCGTGGCGGAAAACAGCGGCGACGAAGGATATTGATCTGAGATTGATTCCCGCGGCGGCTGTGTAAGACGGCAACCGCAACCTGACCAAAATTGGACCATGCTCTTGTAAGGATAGGTAAACCAGAATATGAGCACGCACGATTCAACCCACAACGACGCAGGCCATGGCGATCATGGCGGACATGCAGCCCCCACAGGCTTCTGGCGCAAATACATTTTCTCAACCGACCACAAGATCATCGGAATCCAGTTCACGTTCACGAGTCTGCTGTTCGTGATCGTTGGCGGTCTGTTGGCATTGGGCGTGCGTTATCAGCTTGCCTGGCCTAACCAGAACGTGCCCTACGCTGCTCTCCTGCCTGGGCATTCCACACAAATCGCCCCTGAATTCAACGTCGCACTCTGGCACCTCGGCCATGAGGTGATTCTCAAGAGTGATGTGGAATCCGGCGGTAAGACTTTCCCCACGGGTACCAAGGCTACACTCACCAGCTTCCCCAAAGGACTGGCTATCACCATTCCCGCGGGCACTCAGGTCAAAATCGGCGAGGAGCCGGAGACCGTGTTGTCCAAGCCCGTCGATGGCTTTGTCGCCGCCGACGAAGTGATGGGCGACTACGACTATAACAGGAACGATGCCCGTACCGTGGTCGGCACTAAAGTCACGGCCGACGGTCAGACCTATGTCCTTACGGGCATCGAACAGCGTCACCCCGACGGCACGCAAAAGACGACGACAGAGATCGTCAGCAACCGTCACATTCTCCTGCCCCTTCGACTCGAAGCGACGCCAGTCTCTCTGGAGATCAAAGCACAGACCGTTAAAGCTGAGGACAAAAGTATCGAAGTTTCCGACGGAAATCTCGACGAAGTTTCCGCGACAACCGTAACCTACAACAAACACAAGCTGGCCGAAGATGCCTATCTCCAGCTTTTCACGATGCACGCATCGGTGATGATCTTCTTTGTCATCATCCCGATGCTCATTGGTGGCTTTGGAAACTTTGTAGTGCCGCTGATGATCGGTGCCAAGGATATGGCCTTCCCCCGGCTTAACGCCCTCTCGTTCTGGCTGGCAGTACCCGCAGGCATCATCATGATCGTCAGCTTCTGGACCCCCGGCGGGCCGGCTGGCGGCGGGTGGACGATGTACCCCACCCTTTCGACCAAGGCGTTCATGCCTAACCTGGGAACAACGCTGTGGATCGCCGGCGTGGCGTTCGTCGGATTCAGCTCGGTCGTCGGCGCCCTCAACTACATCACAACCACGATCAACATGCGGGCACCGGGTATGACGATGTTCCGCATGCCGCTGACCGTCTGGTCTGTTTTCATCACAGCCACACTGGCACTTTTCTCGACTCCCGTGCTCACCTCGGCCATGGTGCTCCTGCTCCTTGACCGTACGCTCGGCACGGTCTTTTTCCAACCGGCCCAGGGCGGCCAGCCGCTGATGTGGCAGCACCTGTTCTGGTTCTATTCCCACCCGGCGGTGTACATCATGATCCTTCCCGCGATGGGTGTGGTCAGCGACGTACTGGCGACCTTCAGCCGTAAGCCGATCTTCGGGTACAAGCCCATGGTCTTCGCCATGATGGCGATCTCCGGATTGGGCTTCATCGTGTGGGGTCACCACATGTTCCAGTCGGGGATGAACCCCACGCTGGGAACCACCTTCATGGCTGGCACGATCATGATTGCGGTGCCCTCCGCCATCAAGACCTTCAACTGGCTCGGCACACTCTGGGGCGGCAACATCCGGTTCACTCCCGCGATGCTCAACGCTCTGGGCTTCGTCTCAATGTTCGTCATCGGCGGGTTGTCGGGCATCTTCATGGCCTCGGCACCCGTGGATATTCACATCCATGACACCTACTTCATCGTCGCCCACATCCACTACGTGCTCTTTGGCGGATCGATGTTCGGCATCTTTGCCGGTATCTATTACTGGTTCCCGAAAATGTTCGGCCGACAGTTGAATCAGAAATGGGGCGTGATCCATTTCTGGATGACGATTATCGCGTTCAACATCACCTTCTTCACGATGCACATTCTGGGTATCGGCGGTCATCCGCGGCGATATGCCTCGATCATGGAATACGACACGCTCAAGCATCTCCAGCCGTTGAACGTGCTGATGACCATTGGTGCGTTGATGCTGGGCATGGCACAGATCCCCTTCTTCTACAACTTTTTCGCAAGCCTTCCCTTCAAACTCAGCCGTGCGATCGTCGCACTGTTCCTGATTATGCTTGGCGGGCCGATGCTCATCGGTCTGACTGCGTGGAACACCATCAGCGACGTAAGTCCAATCTTCAGCATGCTCGCACAGTCGGAGAACGGCTTCTCCGTCACTCAGGTCTGGGTCGGCTCCCTGCTGTTGAGCGCGACGATAGCGGTTCTCATTCTCCTGATGCTCAGGGAATACACACGCGGCTGGAAAATCGGTATCTCCGTCATTGGCTTGGTCACGATTGCCTTCATCTTGACTTCAGCCAAGCTCGCAGCAGGCGGTGCGCTGCTCGCAGATGAAGCAGGCAACGCAAAGGCTGGCTACGGCATCGCGGTGTTCAGTTGGGCTTTGGTCCCGCTGGGACTGGCGATCCCCTACTTCCTGGCTCTGATCGCAGCGATCTGGATCATCTGGGGTGTCGGTCGCGCGGTTCACCTTGGCGGGTTGCTCCAGCGTCTGCTCTACCTGGTGGCATTGCCCATGTTCCTGATGCCGGTGCTGCTCAAGCCCGATGCTTACATGTGGCTGCATGTCCCGGCTTTGTTCCACCTCCGCTGGGTCTTCGTGCTGCTGATGGTGATTCCGGGGCTGGCGTACCTCGTGCTGGCTCGCCCGCGTGATGAGTTTGGTTACGCGGTCGGCGACAACCCCTGGCACGCTAATTCACTGGAGTGGTGCACCAGCTCTCCGCCGCCATTCGTCAACTTCCCCGAGATCCCGACGGTTTATCGCGGTCCGTACGAGTTCAGTTCGCCTGTGGTTAAGGAGGACTACCTACCACAACCGCAGCAGCTCCCGCCGGGTGTTGTGGAACCTGCGGGTCACTAACCACGGAGAGCTTCCTGCTGTAATTAACCTTCGTTTATGTATCCGAACGTACCTCGATTCTTTGAATGAACCCTGGCCAACAACATCCCGTGGTGACTCCCTCTCGTGAAGGGGTGATCCAAGGCGCAGCCGACAGACAGGGCGTGTCTGTTCTCTATCGTCCCGCTCTCCAGGACTTCGCATGGGTGCTCACCGCGCTTACGTTGGCTCTGCTGGCTCTGGGCGGAACGGTGACGAGCAAAGGCGTCGGCCTGTCAGTACCTGACTGGCCGACCACTTACAACTACAACATGTTCCTGTTTCCCCCCTCAATGTGGCAGGGTGGGATCTTCTGGGAACACACTCATCGGCTCTGGGCATCCGGCGTCGGATTTCTCACGATCATTCTCGCGGTCTGGCTTTGGATTACCCAAGCATCTCGCCCCTGGCTGCGAATTCTCGGGATCTTCGCTCTTGTTCTGGTCATCGTGCAGGGCATCATGGGCGGTTTTCGTGTGACGTTTGTCAATCACTGGCCGTCACTTGCCACACCACTGGCGGTGGCACACGGCATCACCGGCCAGCTTTTTCTCTGTGTGTTGCTGGTGATCGCTATGGCCACAGGTCGCTGGTGGATTCAGCGTACCGCATCGGCCGCTGAAATCTGCCACTCAGTCAGCCGCAGCCTGAGACTGGCGACAACCTGCCTCATCATCGCTCTGCTCGTGCAACTGAGTCTGGGAGCAATGATCCGCCATTACGGTGCAGGCATCGCAATCCCTGACTTTCCGACTTCCTACGGCCACATCATTCCGCCATTGACCAATGATGGAATCCGGGCTGCGATGGATGAGATTCCTTACGATCAAGGCCCTCACGCTTATTACACCGTCGCACAGGTTGGCGTGAACTTCGCCCACCGGGTTTGGGCACTGATCGTTATTGCCGCAGCCGTGGTCGTGATTGCAAAGGCCAGCCTTGCGTTCCCGGATGAGGGTGCGATTCGTCGTCCGCTGATTTTTCTTGCCGGCCTTCTCATCGCGCAAGTGGCGCTGGGAGCCACGGTGATCTGGACTGGACGTCACCCTGAGATCGCCACCGCTCACCAGGCTACCGGAGCACTCGTGCTGGCGACGGCTGTGTATATCGCAATTCGTGTACGGATCGTCTCCCGTTACGGTGTCGTTTCCAATCCCTCATCAGATCCTGCCCACAGCAGCACTCCAAACGGAGCGATAACGCTGGGAGGCGTCAAGGCATGATGCAACTCACCAGTGAAGCTGAAGAATCTCTGGCACTGTCACAAGGGCCCGTACGGGCCGGCACTATCCGTTTCCGTGACTTGAGCCTCCTCACCAAGCCACGTATCACTTTGATGGTGGCGGTTACAGCCTACCTGGGCTTCGCCTTTGCCGCCCGCGGCACGATGATGACGAGCGCGGAATACTGGTTCACCTTGATCGTCACGCTGATCGGCACGTCGCTCTCATGTATGGGAGCCTGCACGCTCAATCAGGTCATCGAACGCCAGACCGACGGCCTGATGAAGCGTACCGCCGATCGTCCCCTTCCAGCAGGACGTATGACCGCCCGCACGGCCAGCGGCATCGGCCTG
This sequence comes from Phycisphaeraceae bacterium, assembly GCA_020851465.1. NCBI lineage: Bacteria > Pseudomonadati > Planctomycetota > Phycisphaerae > Phycisphaerales > Phycisphaeraceae > Phycisphaeraceae bacterium. The sequence goes on from JADZCR010000006.1 coordinate 817,652, forward strand.
CTGTTGTCGGTTGCGGGTGTGTCGGTGTTGCTGCTCATCAACCCGCTAACCGCTCTGCTTTCAGCGATAACCATTGCGTCATATGTCCTTCTTTACACGCCGATGAAGCGTGTATCGAGCATCTGTACGATTGTTGGGGCCATACCCGGTGCCCTGCCTCCGGTCATGGGATTCACTGCGGCGCAGAATCGAATCGGGGTCGAAGCATGGATCATGTTTGCGATTCTCTTCCTCTGGCAGCTGCCACACTTTCTGGCGATCGCGTGGCTGTATAAGGAAGATTACGCCCGGGCTGGCATGCCGATGCTGCCCGTCGTCGATCCCGACGGCCGTGCCACTTCGAGGCAGATACTTCTCGGCTGTCTCGCCCTGCTTCCGCTGGGGCTGTTGCCCACAGCCATGCACATGAGCGGAATGATCTACTTCATCGGTGCGATGCTTGCTGGTTTGATGTTCCTCGGATTTGGAATCGCGCTGGTGATCGGCCAGACGCGAACCCTCGCTCGTGCCTTGTTTTTTGCGTCACTGGTGTATCTGCCGCTGGTATTCGCCCTGATGGTGATCGACCGCGTATAACGCCGGGCCAACCGCCCCGCCTCAAGTTGAAAGCAAAGGAGTCGCAATGTCGCAGGCTACGCTCAACCCCGCCGCTCACAGCCACGCTCTCGGCGGTCAATCTCACGAACCAGTGCTCATGGCGCATGGATCGGTTCTCAAGACCGGCATCCATAACGGCAAAATCGCACTATGGCTTTTTCTGGCGTCGGAAGTCATGTTCTTCACCGGCTTGATCGGTGCGTACATCGTGCTTCGCGGCGGTCAGAACTTCAGTAATTGGCCCGACCCGACCAAAGCACTGAACGTCCCGCTCACCGCTGCCAACACGTTCCTTCTGATCTGTTCCTCCGTCACGCTGGTCTGGGGCCTTCAGGGGTATCAGGCGGACAAGATCAAGCAAGGCAACTGGGGCATGATCCTCACCACGCTCTTCGGAGCACTCTTCGTCGGAGTACAGGGATTTGAGTACTACGAGCTTTGGCATGCCGGCGTACGGCCTGACGCAAACCTGTTCGGCTCGTGCTTCTATGCGATGACCGGGTTCCACGGTCTGCACGTTTTATTAGGCGTCGTCGCCCTGGTTGTTCTGTCGCTCATGGGACTTTGCGGCAAGTTTCATGCAAAAAATTACGCTGCTGTGGAATTGACCGGACTTTACTGGCACTTTGTCGATCTGGTCTGGATCATTCTGTTTGCGATTGTGTACCTGATGTAAATTGAATACGGGGATCCGAAGATCATCACATTCTGTTAAGACCACGCTGCCATCAACAAGCACCGCCTCCGAAATAGGGCCTACGCACCACGCATTGAGATCTAACCTATGAGCACATCAGCTACCACCGATCATGGACATTCCAACGCTTCGGCGTCGCACCGTGGTGCGCACACCGTGCCGCTCTGGGGCTTATTCCTCGCCCTCCTGGCGTTGACGGCCGCGGAGGTCGGACTTTTTGAATTCTGGCATCGTACCGCTGAGCACGGCCAACCGATCTTCCCCAAAATCGCCATGGTGCTGTTGCTGCTGGTCTTCACGATTCCCAAAGCGGCAATCGTGATGGTCTATTTCATGCACCTCAAGTTTGAAAAACAGCTCATCGTGACTTTCGCTCTCGTACCTTTTCTCGCATCAATGATCGCGATTCTGGTGACGCTCTCGGATAATCTCACTCTCAAGAATCAAGGTAAGAACGATAACTTCGTACCGAACCTCGCGGAGTACAACCCTCACGCCAACAGCCACGCCGAGCCGGGTAGTCATGACAAGAACGGGCCTGCAGGTGCTTCTGAGCCGGAAAGCCGCGACACCACTCATGCCGAACCCGCAGTTGTAAATGTGTCCAGCCCCGCTGAAGCCCCATCAGCAGCGAGTGGAAATCACGAGGAATCCGCCGAGTAATCTTCGACCCGAGCCGTACCATGACCCGTGCACCCGCCATCACGAATGAACGCACGGGTGCGAGCGACGAGTCGGATGCTGCGGTCAGAGTTATCAATCTCACTCACACGTACCCGCCTGCCTCCGGACGTCGTGCGAGGCGGCCTAGCGCATCATCGACCGGCAATTCATCACGCCCCGCGTTGGGTGGTGTATCGCTATCTATCCATCCCGGTGAATTTTTCGGCATCCTCGGCCCAAATGGCGGCGGGAAAACAACCCTCTTCCGAATACTCTCAACCATGCTTCGACCGACCAGCGGCGAGGTACGCATCTTCGGGTTTGATGCTCTCACCTCTCCCGCCCTCGCCCGCGAGCACCTCGGCGTCGTCTTTCAGAACCCCAGCCTCGACCTGAAACTCTCCGCAGAGGAAAACCTGCGTCATCAAGGACATCTTTATGGTCTGTTGGGCGCGGATCTGACTCGACGGATCGACGCAGCCCTGTCGGGTGTCAATCTCCACGACTTGAAAAATGATCGCGTTGAGACATTCAGCGGCGGAATGCGCCGTCGCGTTGAGTTGGCTAAAGCTCTGCTGCATCATCCCCGCCTGCTCCTGCTCGACGAACCCGCTACAGGACTCGATCCCAACGCACGGCGGGATGTCTGGTCATTACTGGATGGTCTGCGCTCGCGAGGTGTCACCGTCGCACTGACGACTCACCTCATGGACGAAGCGGAACGCTGCGACCGACTAGCGATCCTCTCCCGTGGGAAACTCGTCGCGATCGATACACCGTCAAATCTTAAAGCCCGCATCGGAGGCGATGTAGTCCTGATCGAGCCGGAGTCTGATCAAGCGGCTGATGCTCTGGCACAGGCGATCCGCGAAAAATTCGGCCCCTGGACGGAAAAGGCAGCCCCCAGCGTCGTTGATGGACGTATTCGATTTGAACGATCCGACGGTGCGGCGTTGATCGCCTCGGTAGCAGCTGTTTTTGCCGGCAGAATCCGCGCACTGACCGTCGGTCGGCCTACGCTTGAGGATGTTTTTCTTCATCTGACGGGTGAGGCTCTCGGGCAGGACAATGCCGCGGCAGAAACTTCGAATACACCCATAAGCCACCGTTAGGAAACTACCGCAACTTCGCCCGCATCAGCTCAAAATACAGGTCCACCCCGCGGTGCAATTGATCCAGTTCCAGATATTCATCTTTGGTATGCGCCTGCGCGATATCACCCGGCCCGATGACAACAGCTGGTATGCCTGCCTCGTCGAGTCCGCCAGCATCCGTCGCATAAGGAACACCGCCCGCGGTTCCATCGAGACTCATCGCTGACAACGTAGCCTGAACTGATTGCAGCAAGGATGCGTTATGTTTTGTCGTCAGCGGCGGGCAGGCGAAAAGCAGATGTTGCTCAATCTCCATCCCAGGACGGCTTGCCTTCACTTCGTCCAGCAGTGCTGCCACATCCGGCAACACATTCTCCGGGTTTTCTCCGGGGACTACGCGGCGATCGATTCTTATCTCGCATTCGGCTGGGATGATATTGATCTGACTGCCGCCTTTGATCTGATTGACGCTGCATTGCGCCTTGCCGGTTAGTTCATGCCTGGCGTTCAGCGAGGGAATATAGCGCGACTCGACCGCATCCACGATGCGCATCATGTCTGAAATAGCTGACCGGCCTTTGGATGGATCAGCGGCGTGTGCAGCGATGCCTTTGGTGACAATACGCCACCTCACCGCGCCGTTGTGCGCCACTATCGGCCTTAACCGTGTCGGCTCGCCGACGATCACCCCCACAGGATTAAATCCCAGCAAAGACCAATCTCGGATCAGTGCCCGAACACCGGTCATGCCGTATTCTTCATCCACCGTATAGGCGATGGCGATATTGTTTTGTCCTCCCTGAGCTGCGTAGCGCTGCAGCGCGCAAAACATCGCAGCTCCGGTGCCTTTCGTATCGCACGAACCTCGTCCCCATATCCGTCCGCTGTGAATCGTTGCCCCAAAGGGATCGATCGTCATTCCGTCCACCACCACCGTATCGAGATGACTCTCGAACATCAGCCATGGAGCATTCGGCGAGACGCGGTATGTAACGATCAGATTTTCACCCTGCTCGGGGACAACCATTCGTCGTGTCTCAAAGCCGGCCTCTGTCGCAGTCTGCTCGAGATAATCCGTCAATCGACCTTCTGGGAACTTTCTCAGGGAGTAGTTGGAATTAACCGTGTCGATAGCAACCATATCACGGAGCAGATCAACAACGGGTTTCGGATGAACCGTGGTGCTCATGGAAAACTCGACGATAGGGATCAGAATGCTTTTCGCGTGGGGTTGATAACCATATTGTCGTGGCCGGGAATGATGACATCCGCGATCTCGATAGCTTCGACCAGGCTTTCCTTGGCCTTTCCAGCATCGACGGCGCCGCGCAGAACGCGGCCTTGTTCGAGATGCTCCGAGGTGGCGACCGCGTCACCGGCGATCAGAACCGTCGAATTGACAAAGGCCAGCAACAGCCCCGCTGTTCCCGGCGTAAATCCCGGCAAGGGAAACAGATCCACCTGCGGAGCAATCCGATCAGGAGCCACTGCACACGTTTTGAGAATTGATATTTCTTCCTGCAATATCCGTTGTGTCGCTTCGTCCTTCTCACGCTGAAACATCTCAACCAGTGCGCGTCCGACGTTTTCACGCTCCGTTTCACTGATGAGCCATCTTGCCTGGGTAAAAGCGGATATTCCTCGTCGATGCGCCGGGCGAAAGTTTGTCAAAAAGACATCAGTAACAGCTGATGGCTCCAATCCGCTGCGCTCCTGTAGCCGGGCGGTGATGACTTGTGGAGGCAACCCCGGATCAACAAGAATCACACGATCACCGCTGCGGATGAGTGTCGTCGTCGCGTGAGGGGTTCGCGACTGGCCTCTTTCATTCCAAAGCTCGTGCTGGCTGAGCGAGCCGATGCTGATTACGCGGTAATCCATGCGTTACCCGTCCTGCAGATCATCGGTGCGAAGCGAGGAAAACGATTCGCCGAGTTTACGCTTCTTTTCCTTGAGTTTCTCCACGACCAGCGGCGGGAGCAGGCGGCCCAAACGATCAATCTCGCCACCTGCCGCAATCTGCTTGATCAGGCTGGAGCTGGTAAACCCATAGGCTTCACCCGTCATAATGAACACGGTCTCAATATCCGCTACCGCGCGGTTAGTCAGTGCAAGCTGAAATTCATAATGAAGGTCCGTCACATTTCGCAGACCTCGAAGGATAACTGCGGCACCGATTTTTTTGGCGTAGTCCACCGTCAAACCCCGAAAACTCTCCACCGTCACATGGGTACACACTTCGCGGACGATAGTCGTAACCATGTCGAGCCGCTCCTCGATGGAAAACAACTCACGCTTGGCGGGATTGTGACCAATAGCGACGACGAGGCGATCAAACAGGTTTTCACCGCGGCGAATCACGTCGAGGTGACCGTTTGTGAATGGGTCAAACGTCCCGGGGAAAACTGCGATCT